>JAFRWH010000350.1 GCA_017438085.1 Bacillota bacterium | reverse complement strand
GTTCCGTAAGCTCCTCGATCAGGGCGAAGCCGGCGACAACATCGGTCTGCTCCTCCGTGGCGTTCAGAGAAACGAGATCGAAAGAGGTCAGGTTCTTGCTAAGCCCGGCAGCGTTCATCCCCACACCAAGTTCAAGGGCCAGGTATACGTACTGAAGCAGAGCGAAGGCGGACGCCACACTCCTTTCTTCAATGGTTACAGACCTCAGTTCTATTTCAGAACAACTGACGTAACCGGTACCATCACCCTGAAGGAAGGCGTTGAGATGTGCATGCCCGGAGACAACACCGAAATGAACATCGAGCTGATCACCCCGATCGCTATGGAAGAAGGACTCCGTTTCGCTATTCGTGAAGGCGGCAGAACCGTTGCTTCCGGCGTTGTAGCTGAAATCTTCGAGTAATCGGATAAAACTTGGCTTCCAAGTCAAAAACAATGCAAAAGAAGACCCCTGCTTAAAAGGCAGGGGTCTTTTGATGTCTGTGGATTACTTTTTAGTGCTGCTGTATAGGCTTTATTCCTTTGCGAAGGCCTAATTACTTTGCGCTTGGAATGGAATCTGTCCAGTAGTACTGTCCGTAGATGTCTGTGAAGCGGTACATGGCCAGAGCGCCGTCTCCGATCAGGGTGTTGCTGATCTTCAGGCTGTCAGCGCCTGCGCTGCCTACTGTGAGAGGATCTCCCAGATAGTAGCTGTCCAGATAGCTGCCGCTGTAGCTGTAGTAGTCGCAGAGGAAGTCGATGCGGTCTCCGGCCTGGATCTCCACAGTCTTAGATTCGACTGCATCGTCATCGTACATCATCTGAGCACCGGCGACATAGCCGTAGGGATGAGCTGTATCGAATATCAGTATCAGCTTTGCGCGGTCTCCATTCAGCATTGCGGGTACATAGCCGCTGATGGAATAGCTGCCGTCGGTGTCCTCTGAGGTGTTCATGTGGTAGTAAGCCACGGGCTGCTCGTTGATCGATATCCAGCTGCCGTCGGTGATGCCCAGCAGATTGCCGTACTTGTCAAACTCGCAGGTATTGTCAAGACCCAGGTCGATGTAGCCTTCGCCGTCATCGTAGAACATATTCAGGTCAAGACCCTGGATGAGATCCCAGTTGGTCTGGTCCATAACAACTCTGAAGTAGCCGTCCTCGTAGAGCTTCCACTCCAGCTGGCTGGCATCGAAGCTGTTCTCTGCAATGTATCTTGCAGTCTCCTCCACTGGTACTGATCGTCCTGCAAGCAGGGAGCTGAGAAGGGCTCCTGCCAGCTGTTCCATAGGACTGCTGCTGTAGCCGCTGCTGTAGGAAGGCGCGGTCTGAGTCTGGGTCCCGCCGCCCATAAAGAGATTCAGCAGCTGGAGCACATCCTGGGAACTGCTGCCGCCGTATCCGCCTGCGCTGTATCCTCCGGTATAGGAATTGCCTCCGCCGGAGAGCACCTGGTAGGGGCTGTTCATCTGGCCTCCGCCGGATACTGCCTGTCCGCCTGCTGCCATACCTGCAAAGTTCTTTATGCACTTGCCGTATTCGTCGTCAAGGCCTATGCCGTCGTAGAGGTTGATAGCCGTGTTTACATAGGACTTGCTGGCCTGATAGGGAAAGTAGATTGAAAGTCCATAAGCATTGCTTATATTGGATGTTCTGTTGTACTTGATCGCAGAGAGCAGAGCCTTGGACAGCGCCTTGGATTCCGTCGTTCCCAGATTGTTTGCAAAATGCACAAGGTCGATCTGGTCTATGGGTGAGGGCGCAAACTCGCGCGTCTGGCTCCTTGCATTGGAGACCGCCTTGTAGTTGTTTCCTGATATCAGTTTGCTGGTGCTGGTGCTGAAGTCCGCAAATGCAGTCTTCATAGAGCCGGAGAGCTCTGCAAGGTCGACCACTGAAAGCGTGGTCTTCTGGCCTCTGCACAGCCTGTTGCACTCGCTGGTGAAATCATCGCATATCTGCTTGCCTATCTGGATGGTAGGTGTTGAAGTGTTCTTTGAGAGGGTGGTTAGCCAGTTGGTGTAGAACCAGCCAATGCCAGGCTCGGTCTCTTCGGATGCCACCATGTAATCCGCATAATTGCTGAGCATCAAAGCATTTTCCGCAGTCGCCATAAGACAGGTGTCGAAGCCTATCATGTCGAACTTGACTCCCGCGTTCTTCAGAGCGGAATTGATGCTTGCAAGGGACATCTGGCCTGAGCGCTGGTTCAGCTCATCGTAGCCGTAGCCCTTGACGGAACCGCTTCCGTGGTCCCAGAAGATCAGCATGTTTCTGTCCGCAGGGAAATTCTTTGCACAGAGCTTTATGAACTCTGCGAGATTGTTCCCGTCGGTCATTGAGCCGCTGCCGTAATTATCCACCAGTCTGTTGATGGTGCCGGGACCAACCTGATAGACCTGATGCACGCTGTTGGAAATGCCCTGGATATGCCAGGTCTTTGCGCCGCCTGTGCAAACTATAAGGTTGATGTTGGGATTGCCTTTTGCATCGGTCAGGAAATCCGCGCTGGCCATCTCCTGCAGGTCGTTGGTTGCCATGCCCGCCTTGGATTCCAGGTCCGCTCCGCACATCCAGACCATAATGGTGACGGTATCCTTGCCGTTGCCTTTAAGCTTGGTGTATTTTTCCCTGGAACCTGCGGCGACACTTGTATTGACGCTGTTTCCGCTGTTCGGATTCTGGCTCCAGCTGTTCTGTGACGCAGCCTGCGGCTTTACGCTCTGGCTGCCTGAGCCCTGTCCTGTGCTGCCGCTGTAATAGTAGCCGCTGCCTGAGCCGCTGGTGGAGCTTGCGCTGCCCGGAGTGCTGAACATATTCATGAGCTGTACAAGCTCGTTCAGACTGTGGACAGTGTAGCTTCCCTTTTCTCCGCCCTGTGGTGTCGGCGCCGGATCGTTTCCGTTCAGGAGCCCCGAAAGAGCTCCGGTACCGCCCAGCAGCGCCACGATAATTGCGATTATCAGCGGCATCTTGAATCCACCTGATCTGGTAGTCTGCCTGCCGTAGTTCTGATCGTATCCGCCCTGATTCTGGCCGCCTCCCGGCATTCCGCTGCCGCTTCCGACCGGACCTGTTCCTAAGCCATCGCCCCTCTTACGGACGCCTTTGCCGGGCCCTGTCACATTTTTTTCTCTTTGCCTTGGTCTGTTATCGTCAGCCATTGTCTTTCCTTTCTGTATCCATTCACGCGGCCGATCACCGGCAGCTGCTGCTCAAACCGGGAGTCCGCTCCCGGTTTGCCGCAAGATCCGCAGTACTCAGTAATATATGTGCCTCTGGATCCTTGCATGCTGTCTCCGGCCGCCATCAGAAACAATATAACACTAAAATTTTAGCACACTGAAGAACAGAATGCACGGAGTTCATAAAGAAAACTGTTGACTTCGCCGTACGGCTTATATTATTATCATCTTGAATAAAATTAGCCGAACGGCTAAACAGGGGATAAAGATATGAAGATTCACGATTCAAAGGAATTTGGAAAAGCTCTCAGGCAGCGCAGAAAAGAGCTGGGATATACTCAGGGATATATCTCGGGATTCTGTGGTTTCAGCGTAAGCTTTATCTCGGACCTTGAGAACGGCAAAGCAACAGCGGAGCTTGGTAAAGCTCTTTATCTGGCCAATCTCCTTGGTCTTGACGTGGAAATAAAGAGCAGGTAGGGAATGAAACTTATGCCCGCTGTTTTACAGATAGGACATGCATGTCCTATCTGTTTTTTATATGCCTGTTTTGCTGAAAAGCCTTTCGCTTTTTCGTTTTTCGTGCGATGTATATAGTAAAGGGGCATGAGCCTCCTTCGGAAGATAATTGCTTTGAGAAAGAACAGAGACGATCTTGAACAATTTGATCTGGAAGCACTGTTCAATGAGTACTATCAGGACATGCTGGCGGTGGCGTATAAGTATCTGCGAAATCTGCCGGATGCGGAGGATGCGGTGTCCAGAGCTTTTATTTCTCTGGCGAATAACCCCGGCGTGCTCGGCGGTCTGGATGAGGATCAGATACGGCCTCGGCTGATGGCTCTGACAAAATTCAGAGCATTCGATCACTACAGGGGCGAGTCAGCTCACGGTCACTCGGATATGGCAGCGGCGGAGAATCGGGCCGCAACCTCCGGAAGCATCGAAAGCGCAGAGCTGGCCATACTTATGGATCAGATGACAGAGCCTGAAAAGACCATCTTTTCGCTGCGCTATGTGCATGACCTGAAGGTTCCTGAGATCTCGGCGTTCTTGGAATAAGCAATGCCACGGTACGAAAGTATCTTAAAAATG
>JAFRWH010000349.1 GCA_017438085.1 Bacillota bacterium | reverse complement strand
GTTCGCCCGCGCTTATAGCAACGGTCTGGAATCCCATCTTTTCAGCAATAGCTATACTGGATTTTGCCTGAGGTGTTCTGAGCTTTACGTCCTTGGTGTCAGCCGGGACCTTGATCTCGTGCTTGTTGTTTGTGATCTGGCGATAGCCGTTCTCAACAAGGGAGAGGACCTTCATACCCTTGTCTTCCATGGTCTTGCACATGTCAGCTACGACATCGGACTTGAGCACTTTGTAAACATGCTCGCGGCTGTCGAACTGGAAGGGGACGGAGAATGCGCTCCAGATAGGAGCTGCAAGGGAAGCCGGAGTGATGCAGATATCCAGGTTTCCGGTGTAGACCTGCTCGGTCATTACCTTTTCGCTGTTCTCGGAAATGGAAGCCTTGTGATAAACATCAACCTGATATCTTCCGCCGGTCTTTTCCTTGATAGCGGCTGCCATACGCTCAAGAGCAAGTCCCCATGCTGCATCAGGTGCTGCCGGAGAGGATGCCTTAAGAACTGTCGGCTGGACTGCAGGAGCTGCGTTGTTGCCGTTATTGGCAGGTGTATTTCCGCCACCGCATGCTGCCAGTCCGAGGACCATTGCGAAGCACATTACAAGTGCAACTACTTTTCTAAAAGTCTTCATGTTTTCCTCCTTAAAACATAAATAATAACGATCTTTTTTATAACATCAGCTTGCTATTTTGAGCAGAACAGCTCGCTGCTGCTTTCCATCAGACATTCGCACCCGTCTTCTGTGATCAGGTACGACTGTCCCCAGTAGATACCGGACTTGAGCTTGTCATTGAGCACCGTCGGGTGCAGGATGACGCTCATGCCTGCAAGCAGAGGACGCTCGTTGTCATCGGTGGTGCGCTCCTCGTTGAGATCCGCGCCGCAGATGTGCCCGCAGGGAAGCTGGAACCTGTAGCCCTCGTCCTCCACTGCCTTGCGCATAGCCTTGATAGCGGTGCCTATTGGGACCCCGGCCTTCATGACCTTAGCGGAAGCTTCGATACCTTTAACGATCACCCTTCTGAATTCATCCACGTCCTCGTTGTACTCTCCGACGCTTATGGTCCTTACGAACTGGGTCCAGTTGCCGTTAAAGTAAGGCGTTATCTCCATGGAGACTGAATCGCCCTTCTCCAGCTTTCTGTCTATACCAGCAGTGTTGTGGAGAGTTGTAAGCTTGCTCTCCTCTTTGGAGAACCTGCCGGACGCTATCAGCATGAAGAAGGTGTCCGCCCCCATGCGCTGCATTGCGTCTGTTACAGCGGCTACTACCTCGTGCTCGTAGGCACCCGGCACAGCGGCTTTCTTAAAGGCTTCGTAGCCTGCGCTGGCTATCTTGCCGCACATGCGGAGAGCGTCAGCTTCTTCCGCGGATTTGTGCATCCTGATATCGAACAGCTGCGCAGAGACATCTACCAGCTCGGTGTCCGGCAGCTCCTTTTTAAGCCTCAGATACCAGGGGGCTGGGAGCAGTTCCTTGATAACGCCCAGCTTTCCTTTTTCCAGGCCGTGCTCCTTAAGGTAGCTTATTATTCCGCCTATCTGATCTCCGTTGACCATGAAGTCATCCACGAAAGATCTGCCCTTGAGGTTGAGCATAGCCATCTGGCTTCCCACTATGGCTACCAGGCGGCCTTCTGCTGTTATGAGCGCGCTCTGCAGGAAGAAGAACACGCGATTATCCGTGAAATACCTGAAATTACCGAAAGCATTGGTGCCTACAGTGCCGTTGCCGAGAAGGAATATCGCGTTGAGTCCTTCTCTTTTGATGACCTCGGCCGCGGCGCCCAGCCTTCTTTCTTTTTCCTGTTGACTGAACATCTCAGACCTCCGTTAGACCACACAAAGCTCTGTGCTGCACTTGTTGATGCGTTCTCCGCCGTTCTCGGTGACAAGATAGTTGTCTCCCCAGAATATGCTGTAGTCCATATCTCCAAGAGTAAGGGTCGGATGCAGCACCACACTTGTGTCTTTATTGAAAATGAAATCGCTCTCCAAAGAGCCGCGGCCACCCTCATCAAGATCCAGTCCGAGTATGTGCCCGAACGGAAGCTTGGGCTCGAAACCGCGTTCCTTGCCGAACTTCCACATGTCTTTCAGCATATCGCCGAGGCTCTCGCCCGGCTTTAACATCTTTCTGGAGTTCTCCATAGCCTCCAGCTGCACTGCGTGAGCCCTTACAAGGTCCTCGCTTGGCTCCCCTACGCAAAGAGTCCTTACCAGCTGGGTCCAGTAGCCGCCGTAGCGAGGCGTGATCTCCATACCTATGTTGTCCCCTGCCTTAACTATGCGGTCATCCGGGTAGCTGTAGGCTTTGATGCAAGGCAGATCGTTGGTGCAGTACTTGAACCTGCCGTTGGACATCAGGGTAAACACTTCCTCCGCGCCTGCTTTGCGCATAGCGTAGTCAAGCTCGGAATGAAGGTCGCTCATTTTAGCGCCAGGGCGGGCAGCCCTGCAGACTGCTTCGTAGCCTGCGTCAGCTATCAGAGCGCACTGCCTGATGCGGGCGACTTCTTCTTCGTCATGCACTGACCTGAGCTTGAAAATGTCAGGAGTCACATCCACCAGCTGCATGCCTGGAAGCTCTTTTTCAAAAGCATCGTACCAGTCAGCTGCGATCATATCCAGGTTGACTCCGAGTTTTGCCGGCTTGAACTCCTTAAGCCCTTTGATAACGTTGTCCCTTATTGCAGGCCCGAGCCTGATGTCCTTAAAGCCGCGTTCCTCCAGGCCCTGCAGGTGCAGCATAGATCCTACAAAAACGGCAGGGTCGAAGCCCGGACGCGCAAGAAAAGCCTGAAGATGGTAGTAGCATCTCCAGTCAGTAAAGTACCTGAAACAGCCGTAGGATGCCGGTCCCACGCAGCTGTTCCCTACCAGGACCACGGCATCAATGCCTTTACTGATCATGATCTCTTCTAAGGCTTTATGCCTTTTTTTCAGTACGGAAACAATGTCCATGTGATCACCCCGATACTATTGAACTATATCATTACATTTTTAGAATAAAACATTTCGCGCAAGGCAGCGAAAATGAATTCATTTTTAAGGTCAAATACCCCTAAAATAATGCCCGTTTAAAGCACATATCGTTATTAACTTATAACAATTATGTAATAATGAATGTATTCTATAATTGATTTTTATTTTATTCAGAAGTTTGTGTTATAATAAAACCGTAATAATCATGCAACAAAGATCGGAGCACCGCCATGGACATAAAAAGACTCGAATATTTTAACAGCGTAGCTAATCATCTCAGCTTCACAAAGGCTGCCGAAGAATGCCATATCGCTCAGACCGCTATGAGCAGAGTGATAGCCGATATGGAAAATGAGCTTGGTTTTAAGCTCTTCAACAGGAACAGACATAGAGTCGAGCTGACAGACGCAGGAAAGGTATATCTTGAGGCGGTGGTAAAGCTTATCAGTGAGTACTCCCTTGCCGAGCAGACAGCTCACGATGTAGCATCCACAGGCCGTGTCAGACTGACCATAGGCTACGGCGGCTTCGACCTTCTGACAGTAAAACGATATCTGCCGGGCTTTATATCCTCACATCCGGAATACCTGGTAGCGCTCAGAGAATACAGCTATGACGACATCGTAGACGCGCTGACTTCCAACGAGTGCGACATCATTTTTACGCCTAACTCCAGGCTCAGCAAGCATATCCAGGTCCGCAGGATCGCTACTACCAATGACTTCAACAAGATAGGGGTCAATAAAGACCATCGTCTCAGCAACAGAAAAAAAGTCTCCCCGCAGGAACTTAACGGAGAGACTTTCATATGCGCTTATGATACGGTCCACAGCTGGCACCAGCTCAAGCAGTTCGACAGGACCTGTTCTATCCTGGGGATCACTCCCGGCAAAAGGATACACACTAATTCTGCGCATTCCCTGCTTACAATGGTGGACCTGGGTCTTGGCATAGCCTTCCTGACTGACAACATAGATCTGTCAGGGACAAACATATGCCTGCTCGATATAGACACCCCGATGCAGGTCAGTAAACTGCATGTAGCAGCATGCCTTTCTACGCCGACCAACGCCGGGGCATCCGTGTTTATGGACTACCTTGAGCCGCTCACTAAGGAGATCTACTCTACTCC
>JAFRWH010000348.1 GCA_017438085.1 Bacillota bacterium | reverse complement strand
TGTCGGGGACGATATTGGGAGCAGTGCCTGCTTCCTTGTAGGAATAGTGGATGCGGATACCGTCCTTGATGTGCTCTCTCAGATAATTGGCGCCGACGCTTGTTATCTCTGCAGCATCAAGAGCAGATCTGCCGAGCCAGGGAGCGCCGCCTGCATGAGCGGTCTTGCCCTTGAAATGGAAGATGGCGCTGTTGAGGCCTGTCATGGTGCCGCCGGATACGCCGGGAGCTGCGCCCGGATGATAAGCTATAGCCATATCCAGTTCCTTGAAAGCGCCCTCTCTCGCCATGAAGGGCTTGCCGCTGAGCACCTCTTCTGCGGGACATCCGTAGAATACTATAGTGCCCTCAAGACCGTTCTGCTCCAGATCATCCTTTATAGCGATGGCAGCAGCCAGTGTGCCGACGCCCAGCAGGTTGTGGCCGCAGCCGTGGCCGGGACCTCCCGGGACAACAGGGTCGAAAGCCACATTCTGCTTCTGGGAAAGTCCGGGAAGCGCATCATATTCAGCCAGTACGCCGATGATGGGATGCCCCTTGCCCCAGGTAGCTCTGATGGATGTAGGCATTCCATAAAGACCGACCTCCACATCAAAGCCATGCTTTTTCAGGGATTCCGTCAGCCATCCGCTGGCCTTCACTTCGTTGTAGGCCAGCTCAGGATTCTCGTACATATTCTTTGCTATGCCTATCAGTTCATCTTTATTGTCTTCAATGACTTTGTATATTCTTGAGTAATCCATATGGTCCTCCTTGGGTCCGCTGACTTACTTTGTGGGCTGAGGGATGGGTACTTCCTTGGGGATCGGGCAGTTATACGGCTTGTCCGTCATGGCAGCCTTGAACTCTTCCTGTGCGGCCTTTACAAGAGCAGGATCTCTGTAGAACTTGGCAGCGGTTGCAGCCATGATCTTGCCGCCTCTGAGCATGCCCTTGAAACCTATGCTGTTGCCTGCGCAGCAGGTGATCATCCAGGTGTGGGAGCCGCAAAGAGCATTTGCTGTAGTGGTATTGAACATACCTGTAGGAACGATGTGCATTACATCGCCTACATCTGTGGAGCCGGAGGAGTTTTCGTCCCTGTAGCGGGGCTTATCGGTGAAGGAAGGAGTTTCCTGGCCGTGGAACAGATGAGAGTTCTTGTTGATGGCATCAGCCCAGGCTTTTTCTTCATCTGACCACTCTGTTGGCGGTATCTCGTTCATGCTCTTGAAGATCTGCTCGGAAATGACGCCATTGGGCATGGTCTCATAGCAGCCGCCAAGGAACTCTACTTCCAGTTCAGTCTCTGTCATGTGAGCTGCGCCTTCTGCACACTTCACCAGTCTCTTGTAAGTATCTTCAACCTTATCTCTGGAGAATGCTCTTACGTAGTACCATACGGAAGCTCTGTCGGGAACGATATTTGGCGCAGTGCCAGCTTCCTTGTAGGAATAGTGGATGCGGATACCGTCTTCGATATGCTCTCTCAGATAGTTAGCTCCTACGCTCATGATCTCAGCTGCATCCAGTGCGCTTCTGCCAAGCCAGGGAGCGCCGCCCGCGTGCGCAGTCTTGCCCTTGAAATGGAAGATGGCGCTGTTGAGACCGGTGGAAATGCCTTTGGATACGGTAGTGGCTGCGCCGGGGTGATAGGCAATGGCCATATCAAGCTCCTTGAATGCACCTTCTCTTGCCATGAATACCTTACCTGTCAGAACCTCTTCAGCGGGGCAGCCATAGAATACTACAGTGCCTTCCAGGCCGTTCTGCTCAAGATCGTCCTTCATGGCGATTGCGCCTGCCAGAGTTGCTACGCCCAGCAGATTGTGGCCGCAGCCCTGTCCGGGGCCGCCGGGAATAACGGGATCGAAGCTGGTGCTCTGTTTCTGGGAAAGTCCGGGGAGACAGTCATATTCAGCCAGTACGCCGATGATGGGATGTCCTTTGCCCCATGTAGCTCTGATGGATGTAGGCATACCATAGAGACCGACCTCAACATCGAAACCATGCTTCTTAAGGGACTCTGTCAGCCATTCGCAGGCTTTCACTTCGTTGAAAGCCAGTTCCGGCTCTTCATACATTTTGCTTGCGATGTCGATGAACTCTTCGCTGTTATCATCGATCACCTTGATTATTCTTTCGTAATCCATTTCTATCCTCCATCATTTGTTAAAAGGACCGGCAGCCCAAAAAGGCCGCCGGTCAGCTGACTTAACTTATTTTACTGGCTGGGGAACGGGAACGTCCTTGGGGATCGGGCACTTGTAGGTGGCTCCGGCCATTCTTTCGTCGAATTCCTTCTTTGCAGCCTTGACAAGCTCGGGATCTCTGTAGAACTTTGCAGCAGTTGCAGCCATTACCTTGCCGCCTCTGAGCATGCCCTTGAAGCCTATGCTGTTGCCTGCGCAGCAGGTGATCATCCAGGTGTGAGAGCCGCTGAGGCTGTTGGATGTGGTTGTTGTGAACATATTGCAGGGAACGATATGCTGGACATCGCCTACATCGGAGGATCCGGAAGACTTGCCTTCCATGATCTTCAGCTCGCCGTCAAGAGGAGGCACATCCTGGCCTGTGTACATGAAGGAGTTCTTGTTGAGAGCATCTGCCCACTCCAGTTCTTCCTTGGTCCACTCGGTGGGCGGGATCTCGTTCATGCTCTTGACTATCTCATTGCTGATAACTGTATTGGGCAGAGATTCATAGCAGCCGCCAAGGAACTCAACTTCCAGCTCGGTCTCTGTCATGTGAGCTGCGCCTTCTGCGCACTTCACCAGTCTGTTATAGGTATCTTCTACCTTATCTCTTGTGAAGGCTCTTACGTAATACCAGACGCTCGCTCTGTCGGGAACGATATTGGGAGCGGTTCCCGCTTCCTTATATGAATAATGGATCCTGATGCCATCCTCGATGTGCTCTCTGAGATAGTTGGCGCCTACGCTCATGATCTCGGCAGCATCCAGCGCGCTTCTGCCCTGCCAGGGATTGCCGCCTGCATGAGCAGTCTTGCCCTTGAAGTGGAAGATGGCGCTGTTGAGGCCGGTGCTGATACCATTGGAGACCATGGTGGCTCCGCCGGGGTGATATGCAAGAGCCATATCAAGCTCTTTGAAAGCGCCCTCTCTTGCCATGAATACCTTGCCGGTCAGAACCTCTTCTGCGGGGCAGCCGTAGAATACTACAGTGCCTTCAAGACCATTCTGTTCCAGATCGTCCTTGATAGCTACAGCGCCTGCCAGAGTTGCTACGCCCAGCAGGTTGTGGCCGCAGCCCTGTCCGGGGCCGCCGGGGATGACAGGATCGAAGCTTGTGCTCTGCTTCTGGGAAAGTCCGGGGAGACAGTCATACTCTGCCAGAACGCCGATGATGGGATGGCCTTTGCCCCAGGTGGCTCTGATGGATGTTGGCATGCCGTAAAGACCTACCTCAACATCGAAGCCGTGCTTTTTGAGGGACTCGACCAGCCATTCGCAGGCTTTTACCTCGCTGTAGGCGAGCTCAGGCTCCTCGTACATCTTTTTTGCTATTTCATTGAATTCTGCAGCGTTGTCGTCGATAACTTTTATTATTCTGCTGTAATCCATTGTAATCCTCCTGGATCTATGTGTACCCGGTTCATAACCGAATTAAAGAAAACCCGGCAGCTCATAAAGATGCCGCCGGGTAATTTAGTTAGTCTACTTCTGAGGCTGAGGAACAGGAACTTCCATGGGGATCGGGCACTTGTAGCTCTTTCCGGCCATAGCTTCCTTGAACTCTTCCTGAGCTGCCTTAACGAGCGCAGGATCTCTGTAGAACTTGGCAGCGGTTGCAGCCATGATCTTTGCACCCTGGATCATGCCCTTCCAGCCCATGGGGTTGCCGGAGCATGCGGTGATCATCCAGGTGTGTCCGCCGCAGAGAGAGTTGTTTGTGGTGGTGTTGAACATTGCGCAGGGAACGATGTGCATTACATCGCCTACATCTGTGGAACCTGAACCCTTCTCATTTCTGATGGGCTGTACAGTCTCGATCAGAGGAGCAACCTCAGTTCCGTTGAAGAGGTGGGAGTTGTGGTTCAGACCATCAGCGAACTTTCTGTCCTCATCATCGAAGGGGATGGGAGGCATTTCGAGCATGGTCTCATAAAGGGTGTTAGCTACTACCTTGTTAGGCATTGTGTCATAGCAGCCGCCCAGGAACTCAACTTCCAGTTCGGTCTCGGTCATGTGAGCAGCACCTTCTGCGCACTTGACCAGTCTTTTATAGGTATCTTCTACAGCATCTCTTGTGAATGCTCTTACATAGTACCATACGCTTGCTCTGTCGGGAACGATATTAGGAGCGGTGCCTGCTTCCTTGTAGGAATAGTGGATTCTGATACCGTCTTCGATATGCTCTCTCAGATAGTTAGCGCCAACGCTCATGATCTCAGCTGCATCCAGTGCAGATCTGCCGAGCCAGGGAGCGCCGCCTGCATGAGCGGTCTTGCCCTTGAAGTGGAAGATAGCGCTGTTCAGGCCGGTCATAACACCGATGCTGGTGCTGGTGTTATTGCCGGGGTGATATGCGATAGCAAGATCCAGTTCCTTGAAGGCTCCGCCTCTTGCCATGAAGGTCTTGCCGGTCAGAACTTCTTCTGCGGGGCAGCCATAGAATACTACGGTGCCTTCCAGGCCGTTCTGTTCCAGATCGTCCTTCATTGCGATAGCGCCTGCAAGAGTAGCAACGCCCAGCATGTTATGACCGCAGCCCTGTCCGGGAGCGCCTACAACAACAGGATCGAATGCTACGTTCTGAGACTGGGAAAGTCCGGGAAGAGCATCATACTCAGCCAGAACACCAATGATGGGATGACCCTTGCCCCAGGTAGCTCTGATGGCAGTGGGCATGCCGTAGAGGCCTACTTCCACATCAAATCCGTGCTTCTTAAGAGATTCTACGAGCCATCCGCAGGCCTTAACTTCGTTGTAAGCCAGTTCGGGGTTCTCGTACATCTTCTTGGCCATTTCGTTGAACTCTTCTTTATTGTCATCAATTACTTTGAATATTCTGGAATAATCCATACAAACCTCCTTTTCTGTATATTCTATGTGAAATAAGATTTTAACTAAATACTAGACTATGCAGCCTTTGCTTCCTTCTTGGACATAACAACGCCCAGAGCCATTGCACCGAATGCGCAGATGAGGGGAGGAATTGCAGACCTGATGATAGCAGGAATGAAATTGAAGAATCCCTTCAGCTGAGCAGCGTAGATCAGTGCGGCGGCAGGAATTACGATGTAAGCAAGCTTTGGCTTCATGAATGCATAGTTGGCCAGCAGTGCGCCGAACAGAGCGGGCAGCAGCAGGTTCAGTGCAGTGGTAACGATTGGAGGAAGTGCGCTCAGCACGGCAGCGCCTGCGATTACACCAATGGTGAGCATTACAGTGCTTACCAGAGTGGATACTGCGCAGCCGATGGTAGCGGTGATGGAACCTCTTTCAGTACCTTCCTGGATGCCTGCGGACAGTGTAGCTATTGAAGAAGCAGGTACACGCAGGTTGGAAATGTTACCGGAAAGGAATGCCATGTAAGTTCCGGGGACACCCAGCATAGCAAAGTAGGAAATAGGTTCTCTGATATATGCGGAGCATACAAGCGGGAACTGAATTGCGAATGCAGCACCAAATGCAGCCCAGTCAGGCCAGATGCCTTTCATACCAAGGTAAAGACACGGTCCGAATACGAGCAGTACGCCGATAAGGTTGGTACTGCGGCCCCATTTAATAATATAGGGCAGGAAATCATTTCTATAAGCTTTTTCGATATCCATAATAATTCTCCTGTTTTAGCTTTATCGTAAGAACGTTTTCTTCTGAATATAAAGTCAAATGACTACAGGAAGAAGGTTCCTACGAGCATGCCCGCGAACATTGCGATGGTCATGCCGAACTGCTGTGCCCATTTTGCTCCTGTCTTCTTGATGTAGAAGTTGAAGAACAGCATTACGCAGAATCCTGCGATTGCGGACCACATGTTGGGGTTAGCGGGATTGATAAGCTGAGCGCCGGTGTTGAATACACGCTGGAAGAACATGTAACCAAAGCCGCCGACACCGCCGCCTGCGGTAAGAGCTACTACAGAGTCCATAGATCCGCCGGTAACCTTATCTCTGAATGTTTCCATCTTGTCTGCTGCAAGAGCGGAAATGATGATCCAGCCAAGGCAGCAGGTGGTCATGATCCATGCGCAGTTTGCGAATGCTTCAGAGGTCATGTTTGCTGTACCAAGCTGGCAGCCTGCTGCAGTAGCAGCACGGTCAGCTGCGGGAAGCTCATACATAACGGATCCGATGAATGCAAGTCTCATCCATGCCAGAGGTCCGCCTACGGAAGCCAGCAGGGAAACCATGCCGGATACGATTACTACAGAGGGTCCGATAGAAGCGAATGCAGAAGATCTTGCAGCTTCCTTCATCATCTCAGTTGTTACGCCCATGCTGGGGCCTACTTTCCAGGCTCTCTTAAGGAAGATCCATGCCTGGAACAGTACCAGTAATACTGCTGGGATACATGAAATCCACATACCCAGACTGTTTGCAGTTTTTAAATAAGCAAGTTCCATAAAATTATTCCTCCAATTCCCTTGGACCGTCACTTGCGGATGACGGCAGGCTCATATTTCGCCCTGCCTCTTTTCAAGTACAAAGTGACCAATCTTCGGAGCAAAAAGTGTTATAATTGCGTTTACAGCTGCCACCGCAGCGCCGAATGACCCGGTTCTCCTTCCATTTCAACCTCCTTATTATACGGTTTATGTGCATAATCTATTCGATTATTGAATATATTTTAGCACTTTAATGCTAAAACACAATACGTAATATATAAGCTATATTAATTTGAAATAGAAGCCTGCGCACTTTTGATTTTTGATATATAAAAAAGAACCATGTTCATTATCGCATGTGAACATGGTTCTTTTTGTGTCTTAAATCAGCCGATTCCGGTCTAATTTACGAACAGATTCTCCATATCGTCATTGAATTTCTGCTGCTGCGTAAAGCCCTTCTTGCCGGTCGTTTCGCTGAACTGTTTCAGAAGATCCTTCTGTTTTCCGGTAAGCTTTGTGGGGATCTCAACATTTATCTCTACATACATATCTCCCGGCTGGCCGGTACGGACATTCGGAACGCCCTTCTTCTTGAGGCGAAGAACGGTCCCGGGCTGAGTCCCTGCGGGAATCTTGCAGGAGATCCTGTCCTTAAGGCCGGGGATAGTAACCTCATCGCCCAGAGCTGCCTGAGTAAAGCTGATAGGAACTGAAAGCCAGAGGTCATCGCCCCTTCTCTCGAACATGCCATGATCCTTGACCTGAAGCACTATGTAAAGGTCTCCTGCAGGACCGCCGTTATAGCCGGGCTGACCCTGACCCCTTAAGGTGATGACCGAGCCATTGTCCACGCCTGCAGGTATCTCCACAGTTATGTTCAGAGTCTTGCGCACCCTGCCGCTGCCTCCGCAGGTCTTGCAGGGGTTCTCGTTTATCTGGCCTGTGCCGCCGCAGAAGGTGCAGGAGCTGACCTGCTGCATGGCACCGAACATGGTGGATCTGGTGGTGGTTACTCTTCCGGTGCCTCCGCAGTGCGGGCATATCTTCTTGGCTGTTCCGGGCTGAGCGCCAGTGCCATTGCAGCTTTCGCAGACTACATTTTTAGTAAGCTTGATCTCCTTTTTGCATCCGAAAACAGCCTCGTTGAAGCTTATGGTCATGGATTTTTCTATATCCTGACCCTTCCTCGGAGCGTTAGAATCCTGCCTGTAGCCGCTGCTTCCGCCGGTGAACATGTTGAAGATGTCCTCGAAGCCGCCGAAACCGCTGGTGAAGTTGGAGAAGCCATCGAAGCCGCTGAAACCACTTGAGCCTCCGCTAAAGCCTGCGTTGGGATCTATGCCTGCAAAGCCGAATCTGTCGTATTTATTTTTCTTATCGGGGTCCGAAAGCACAGAATATGCTTCGTTTACTTCCTTGAACTTCTCCTCAGCCGTTTTATCGCCGGGGTTTCTGTCAGGATGGTACTTCATGGCCATCTTCCGAAAAGCGGATTTGATCTCGTCCTCCGAGGCGCCCTTCTGTATGCCTAAGACCTCGTAATAATCTCTTTTATTGTCTGCCATTTTACTGGTATTCCTTCATGCAGACTTCCCAGGCTGAGATCCAGCCCGGGAAGCCCTGTTTTATTGCTTGTAATTACTTGTTGTCGTCGTCGACTACTTCAAAGTCTGCGTCAACTACATTGTCGTTTCCGCCCTGGGGACCTGCCTGAGCTCCGCCCTGCTGTCCGCCGAAGCCTGCTCCGGGGTTGAAGCCGCCCTGATTGAAGCCACCCATGTTGGGGTTGAAGCCTGCTCCCATGTTGGGATCATAGCCACCCTGAGGACCTGCCTGGCCCTGAGCGCCCTGATTCTGAGCGTTCTGAGCAGCCTGCTCGTAGAGCTTGGTGGAGATGATGTGGTACTCATTGGTCAAAGCCTCGATCTTGGCCTTAATATCTTCAGTGGTGCCTGCATTGATGGCGCTCTGAAGAGCATCCTTTGCAGCGGTGATCTTAGCCTTCTCGTCCTCTGTGAGCTTATCTCCCAGATCCTTCATGTTCTTCTCGGTCTCGTAGATCAGAGTCTCGCCCTGGTTCTTGACCTCGATGCCTTCCTTCTTGGCCTTATCGGCTTCAGCATACTGCTCAGCCTCTCTTACCTTCTGCTTGATCTCGTCCTCGGAGAGCTTGCTGGAGGAAGTGATGGTGATGCGCTGCTCCTTGCCGGTGCCCAGATCCTTGGCGCTTACGTTAACGATACCATTGGCATCGATATCGAAGGTCACCTCGATCTGAGGGATGCCACGGGGCGCAGGAGGAATGCCGGAGAGCTGGAAGCGGCCCAGAGTGATGTTGTCGCTGGCCATCTGACGCTCGCCCTGCATTACGTGAATGTCTACAGCAGTCTGATTGTCAGCTGCGGTGGAGAAGATCTGGCTCTTCTTTGTAGGAATAGTGGTATTTCTTTCGATAAGTCTGGTGGCAACACCGCCCAGAGTCTCGATGGACAGGGACAGCGGAGTTACATCCAGAAGCAGCACGTCCTTGACCTCGCCGGTCAGCACGCCTGCCTGGATAGCAGCGCCTACTGCTACGCACTCATCGGGGTTGATGCCCTTGAAGGGTTCCTTGCCGGTGATGTTCTTTACAGCTTCCTGTACTGCAGGAATTCTGGTGGATCCGCCTACCAGGATCACCTTATCCAGCTGAGCTG
>JAFRWH010000347.1 GCA_017438085.1 Bacillota bacterium | reverse complement strand
GTGGATCCAGTTGGACAACATTCCGCTGCTGATGTCTTCTTCTTTTGCCACCTGTCTCATCGGCAGATGTGCTTCCAAATGTCGATTGATTATGCGCAGTTTTTCTTCGACAGACCATTATCGATTTTTTCCACCTTTAGGTCTTCCCATAATCTCACCTCCTGTTTATACAATACCATGAAAAAAGTAGACATGCTTTTTTTCATGTCTACTTTCATCTTACAGGTTCAAGTTTCGTTGGGAATCTCCGCTTTTTTGTTGCAGTACAGATTATGTTGTTTTGATTTTAAAGTCCGAGGCCTTCGCAGAGCTTGGCTGCGAAATCCTGAACATTGGTCACAATGCCCTTCGCCGAGAGACTGCCCCGGTCGCGGAGCTTGTTTACAGTGAATTCCGAAATGTCCACGCAGTAGAAGTATACCTGGCGTATGGTGCCGTCCGGCATCACCCTGTAGGAAGGCGTCATGTTTCCGGTGGCGATGGAATGCAGCATAGTGGCAAGGCAGAGCACTGTGGTGGCGCCTTTTATCTGCGTCCTCATGGCATCCTGTGCGTCATACACGTTTCCCAGGACCTCAGGCAACGGCCCGTCATCGCGGATGGAACCCGCCAGAACATAGGGAACGCCGCACTTCTCGCAGCTGTAGATTATGCCATTGTCTATGCCCTCGGCTTTTATGAATTCAGCTATGCTGCCGTGATATTTAATGCGGTTGATGGTATCCAGGTGATTGTAATGCCCCAGAGGCCGGCTTTCCTGAGTATAGATATCCTGTCCAAGAGCAGTTCCAAGATAAGCGCCTTCAAGGTCGTGGGTAGCCAGGGCATTGCCTGCAAGAATTGCATGCACATAACCGGCTTCGATCAGCTTGGAGAAATTCTTTCTTGCGCTGTGGTCGAAGCTGAATGCAGGGCCAAGGACCCAGACTATCTTGCCGTGTTCCCGCTCATGCCGCAGAAGAGCATAGAGCTCATCGTAATCTCTTGACAGGGATGTCTCGCGGCTACGGCCCTTTCTGAATGCAAAAACATCCGATGAGCCGCCTTTTTGCTCACTGAAGCCTTTGGAATACAGGTAAATTCCTTCCTCGCAGTTTTCGCTGCGTCCTACGGCAACCATGTCTCCGGCCCGGAGTCTTCTGAACTCGCGCACATCTATATGGCCGTTTTCAAGCACCGCGACGCAGTCCATGCGGCTTTCCTCCGCCAGCAGCCACTGCCCTCCGACCTTGAAATACTCGGGAAAAATGCTCATGGCATGATAATTCTCCGGAGCAACCCTGTCCTTTGGCGCAGGCACAAAAAGGGCATCCGGGGCATTTACAAAAAGCGCCTGCGTAAAGTCCGGCGCAGTGTATGGTCTTAGTTTAAATTCCATAACAGATCTCCGATCTTGATTCATTGTGATTGTATGATACATTAAGTCCGCTGTTTTTGCAAAAGAAAAAGCAGGCTTACGTTTAGCTGCCCGCTGAAGTCCCGGCCGGTCTTTAGAGATATGGCCGATCGGAGTAAAAACGATCAGAGGAGATACGATCGATCAGAACAGGTAGAAATACAGTCCTAAAAACTGCAGCAGCGTCGCCGCCATGCAGAAAACATGGAAAACGCTGTGCAGATAGCGCTTCTTCCTGCCTATACCGTATAGCGCGGCGCCTATGGAGTAGACAACCCCGCCAAGAGCTATGTAAAGAACGCCTGCAGAGCCCATCGTCCTAAAGAGCCTTGGGATACCGAAGACTATGGACCATCCGTTTATCAGGTGGCAGGCAACCGTAGCTTTTGAAAAGCGGTCCATGTCGATGAGGGTCAGTATTATTCCGACCGCTGTGATGATCGCCACCAGGCTGAAAAGGAACCAGCCAAGCTTTCCGCCTACTGCAATAAGCACTCCCGGAATGTAGGTGCCGAATACCAGAAGGAAGACATTGCAGTGATCCAGGACCCTGAAAAGGCGCTTCAGTCCTGAGCTTTTCGGAAGAGCATGATAGATGCAGGACATGGAATAGAGCATGATCATGGAAATGCCGTAGATCCATGCGCAGACTGTCTCAAGATATCGAAGTCCCGGAGCTACTGCAGATGCTTTTCCAAGCAGCAGCAAAAGACCCAGAACGCCAAGAATCGCGCCGATTCCATGACTCAAGGCATTGAAAAGCTCCTCCCCTTTGGTGTAATCGGGGATGCGTATTTTTGCCAGGCGGCCGGCATAGCCGCCTTCTGAAGTATTCAGTTTTTCATTTCCATCTGCTGAAGCCATGAATGTGTTCATATAAACCGATATACTGATTATTTTTATTATATTACACGATATTAATTATCTTTTCAAGTAGTATCACTGATTTATATCAGGTGAATTATACCCGGTGTTAAAAGAGCCTGAGAAACATGTAAGTTACGAGCCATAATTCATGGCCGTTTAACACTTTTTACCCTTATGGCCAGGAATCCCTGCATCCAAAGGTTCGCCTGTTCCCTTCGATCCATTTTCTCCTAGCCAGAAAAGCGCAGATAAAAAAGACATGATCCTAAGATCATGTCTTTTTCTGATAACGTTTTAACGCCTTACGCTTAGATCAGCTGGCTTGGAACTCAATTCCTGCGCGCTCTCTATACGTATCCCTGAGCGGTCATTGCTTCTGCAACCTTCAGGAAGCCTGCGATGTTAGCGCCTGCAACCAGATTGTAGCCGAATCCATACTCTTCAGCAGCAGCTGCGGAAGAATCGTGGATGTTCTTCATGATGTCAGCAAGCATCTGGTATACTTCTTCTCTCTTCATAGGCATCTTGCGTGCGTTCTGGCTCATTTCGATAGCGGAGCATGCTACGCCGCCTGCATTTGCAGCCTTTGCGGGGCCGACACATACGCCGTGCTCCTGCAGGTATGCAATTGCTTCGTTGGTGGTAGGCATGTTAGCGCCTTCGCAGTAGTACTTGCAGCCATTAGCAACGATCTGCTTAGCGTGCTCAAGATGTACGTCGTTCTGCATTGCGGAAGGAATGTACAGGTCTGCCTTGACGCCCCAGGGCTTCTCGCCGGGGAAGAACTTGGCTTCGGGGAACTTCTCTGCATAAGGAGCGCAGATGTTCTTGCCGCTTGCTCTCAGCTCGAGGAAGTACTTGACCTTTTCGCCGAGAACGCCGCTCTCGTCCAGAATGTATCCATCCGGGCCGGAGAATGCGATAACCTTAGCACCCTTCTGCTCCAGCATGTCTGCTACGCCCCATGCTACGTTGCCGAAGCCGGAGATAACAGCAGTCTTGCCCTTGAGCTCTTCGCCATAGTGATGCAGCATGTGCTCGAGGAAGAATACGATGCCGTAGCCGGTAGCTTCAGTTCTGCCGGGGAGTCCGCCGTAAGGAATGCCCTTGCCGGTGAGTACGCCGGAGTCGAACTTGCCGGTGATTCTCTTGTACTGGCCATACATGTAACCGATCTCTCTTGCGCCGACACCGAGGTCGCCTGCAGGAACGTCGATTTCAGGACCGATGTGTCTGTAGAGCTCGGTCATGAATGCCTGGCAGAATCTCATAACTTCGCCGTCGGACTTGCCGGTAGGATCGAAGTCGGAACCGCCCTTTGCGCCGCCGATGGGAAGACCGGTCAGGGAGTTCTTGAAGATCTGCTCGAAGCCCAGGAACTTCATGATTCCGGGATATACGTTGGGAGCAAATCTGAGGCCGCCCTTGTAGGGGCCAAGTGCGCTGTTGAACTGGCAGCGATATGCTCTGTTGACCTGAACATCGCCATTGTCATCTACCCAGGTAACTCTGAAAGTAACCATTCTTTCAGGCTCGATGATCCTTTCGATCATTCCGGACTTGACCCATTCAGGATGCTTCTGAAGAACGGGTTCCAGAGAGGAGAGAACTTCCTCGATGGTCTGAAGGAACTCAGGTTCGTTGGGGTTTCTTCTCTTTGCGATCTCGATATACTTATCTACTATTCTTGCCATAATTTTTCCCTTTCATAAATCATATGCACAAAAATAATCTCGAAGTGTTTGCTTCTAATTTAAGTATACCACTTAATATTTTTTTAACAATATTATTTGATATCAATTATTATGAATAATTAATATAACAAAATAACTATCTCGGATAATGAACAGGCGGCTCCGGGTACGATTCCCTCAGCCGCCTGCAATCAAGTCCTTATATCTTTCAGTTCAAATTCACGGAGAGCGTAGCGCTGCTTGCCTGAAGGAAGAGTTTTTATCTCATCAAATATCTGAAGCTCTATC
>JAFRWH010000346.1 GCA_017438085.1 Bacillota bacterium | reverse complement strand
GATAAGCAGCACAGACTTGCCCTGGGACTTGAAGCGGTGAGCCAGCTTTGCTATGGAAGTGGTCTTGCCGACGCCGTTGACGCCTATCATCATGATGAAAAGCGGATATTCGTCCTTCAGCTTCAGAGCCTCGCCCTTATCCACCAGATCCTTTGTGATCTCTTCTATGGCAGGCTTAAGCTGGTCGCTGTAGTGCAGGCGGTCCATGCGCACCCTTTCCCTGAGTTCATCGGTGATCTTCAGGGTGGTGTCCATGCCGATATCGGAAGCTATAAGCACCTCCTCCAGTTCGTCTATGGTCTCCTCGTCCGCATAAGGACGCATCAGTATCAGATCATCGATCTTCTCCGCAAGCCTCGCAAAAAAGCCTTTTTTCTTCTTTTCCATGTCGTATCGATCCTTTATATAAACTAGAACTCAAACTCGCTGTCGAGTCTCAGTGACAGGACTTTGGATACCCCGTGTTCTGCCATGGTTATGCCGTACATCACATCCGCATGCTCCATCGTCGCCTTCTGGTGTGTTACCAGAGCAAACTGGGTCTTGTCAAAGCCTCTGAGGGCAGTGGCAAATCGGTTAATGTTGTTTTCATCCAGCGCCGCCTCCACCTCATCCAGAATGCAGAAGGGTGTAGGCTTGGCCTTGAGCACTGCAAACATCAGAGCGATGGCGGTCATGGTCTTCTCTCCGCCTGACAGCAGATTGATGTTCTGCAGCCGTTTCCCGGGAGGCTGAGCCTCTATCTCTATGGCGCTTTCCATAGGATTGTCCGGATCCTCCAGGCTGAGCTTTGCGTGCCCTCCGCTGAAGAGCTCGCTGAAGGTCTTCTCGAAATTATCCACCACAGCCTCAAAGCTCTCCTTGAACCTTGCCTTGATGGTGGCATCCGTCTCATCTATTACAGTTCTTAGCTCCTCTATGGCCTTGAGAATGTCGTTCTTCTGCTCTGTAAGGAAGCCGTAGCGTTCGCTTACCGCCTTGTATTCTTCTATAGCGCCTACATTGACGTTGCCAAGAGCGCGTATGCGGTCTCTGTATTCTCTGGATTCCTTCAGGCCTCTGCTCATCACAAAGTCCGGATCCTCCAGCTCCGCCGCCTGCGCATAGGAAAGCTCGAATTCATCGAAAAGCTTTTCCTTCATGCTGTCGATCTGAGCAACAGCCTTAGCCAGCTTCAGGTCTGCATCGTGCTTTTCCATCTGAAGATCGTAAAGCCCGCTCTCCAGGGCTCTCCGCTCTTCGTCCAGCCCGTCAGCCTCAGTCACAGCAGCCTTCCTGTCAGCGGAAAGCCTTTCGCTTTCGGCCTCCAGAGACTTTTTCTCCTCTTCCTTTTCCGACAGGATCTGAGCAGCATTATCGCCGAAATCGGCTATCTGTTTTCTCTGGACATCGTTCTTTTCCATGTCCCTCGCTTTGGAGTCTATCTCATCCTGAAGCTCACGGATCTGCTGCCTGACTGCGCTGCAGCGCTCCTGAGCGCTTTCCAGCTTCAGCTCAAAGCTGCTTTCCTCGAGCCTGGCGCGATTGGCCTCTTCAGATGCCTTCTGCTGACTTGCCTTCAGGACTTCATTCTCTGCAGACATCAGTCTGAGCTTGTCCTGCTGGGCAGAAATGGCATCTTCCGTGCTTTCGAGGCTTGCTCTGAGCTCCGCCAGCTTGACATCCGCCGCGGATATCTCCTTTGCCAGCTCCTCCAGTTCTTCCTTCCGCTTTCCCTCGGAAGCAAGAGCGTCGCCCTCCATAAGGCGTATCTGTTCTATTTCCTTTTCCAGCAGAGCCTTCTCCAGTTCCTTGTCCCGGAGGCTGTGCTCGAAAATGTCTCTTCTTGCCTGGGCTTCACCGAGTCTGGATTCAGCCTGTTTCTTTGCAGCGGCAGCCTTTTCCAACCCCTCAGCAGCAGCGGCCAGAGATTCCTCCAGCGCTTCCTTTTCAGCCTTTCTTGAAAGTATATTTGCTGTGTTGTTCTTCTGACGGCCTCCGGTGATGGCGCCTGCAGAGTTTATGAGCTCGCCCTCAAGGGTGACCACTCTTGCGCCGCTTCCGGCCTTTTTTGAGATCTTTATTGCATCATCAAGACTGTCTGCCACCAGGACTCTGCCAAGGAGATAGTCTATAACAGATCCTGCTCCCTTAAGGCTGCACTTTACGCTGTCAGCGGCAAGCCCTCTGAAGCCCTTAAGCCCTTCGAGCTCCGAAACATCGGTATTCTTTCCGGGGCGCAGGCTGTCCATGGGCAGGAAGGTGAGTCTTCCAGCCTTTTCTC
>JAFRWH010000345.1 GCA_017438085.1 Bacillota bacterium | reverse complement strand
CCTCGTCCTCCGCAGCGCTGTCAGCAAATTCAGCCTGCTCAGGGCCTGCGGCGCCTGAGCTTTCCGCAGCCTCAGCTTCAGCCCTTCTTGCTATGAAGCGGTCCAGAGTACCGGTATCCATGTCCGTTATCTCCCTTATGCGGTCCGCCACATCCTCAAGAGGATGGCCTGTAAGATAGATGCCAAGCATTTCCTTCTCCATGGAAAGCAGCTCCTTCTGGGAGAAGTCCTCGCTTCTCGGAAGCCTCCTGTCTATTTTGATGCCCCCCTGGTCGGCCCCCATGCTGAAGAGGGATATCTGGCCGTCCAGATTGTTCTTGAGAGTGCTCTGAGCGCTTTCAAGCAGGCTTCCTATTACATCCAGCTTATGGGATCTGTTTCCGGGGAAGCAGTACAGAGAGCCGGCTTTGATCAGTGATTCCAGCGCGGCTCTGTTCTCCTTGTGAATGTCGAGTCCATCCACGAATTCGAAGATATCCGTGGGCATCTTGCGCTTTCTGGCTTCAATGATCTCTTCCACCACGGCTTCGCCCACATGCTTTACGCCCAGAAGGCCGTAGCGCACCTTTCCGTCTTCGGTGGAAAAATGTCGCTCGCTGTGATTCACGTCGGGACGCAGGGTCTCAATACCCATGTCCTTGGCATTTCTGATCAGATTCGCAACCGCCTTGTTGTCAGCGGGATAGCTCATCAGAGAGGCCAGGAACTGAGCGGGATAATGGCACTTGAGCCAGGCCGTCTGGTAAGCTACCACTGCGTAAGCTGCCGCATGGCTCTTGTTGAAGGCGTAAGCGGCAAAGCTCGTCATCTGGTCGAAGATGGTGTTGGCAGCCTCCAGCGCTATGCCGTTCCTCAGACATCCGGGTACGTCTATGCTGCCATCCTCGTTGAGCCTTCCGTTGATGAAGTATTCGCGCTCCTGAGCCATTACGTCCGCCTTTTTCTTGGACATGGCTCTGCGCACCAGGTCCGCGCGGCCGTAGCTGTATCCGCCCAGCTTGCGGACTATATCCATTACCTGCTCCTGGTATACTATACAGCCGTAGGTGGGAGCCAGTATAGGCTCCAGCTCCGGGGTCAGATAAGTTATGGTCTCCGGGTTCTTCTTGCAGCTGACATAGGTCGGTATGGAATCCATGGGGCCTGGTCTGTACAGGGAGATGCCTGCTATGAGGTCTTCCAGGCAGTCCGGCTGAAGATCCCTCATGAAAGAAGTCATTCCTCCGGATTCAAGCTGGAACACGCCCACGGTATTTCCGCTGGCTATCAGTTTGTAGACATCAGGATCTGCCATATCTATTTTAGACAGGTCGATCTTTTCTCCGGTGGCCTTTTCTATAAGCTCGAGGCATTCCCTGATGGCTGTCAGGTTCCTCAGACCCAGAAAGTCCATCTTAAGCAGTCCCAGGTGCTCTATTTCCGTCATGGTGAACTGGGTGGCAAGGCCGTTGTCCGTCATGACAAGCGGCACGTAGCGGTCCACCGCATCCTTTGATATCACAACTCCTGCAGCGTGGGTGGAAGAGTTGCGGGCCAGGCCTTCCAGTCTTCTGGCGGTGTCTATTACATTATGGATCTGAGGATCCGTATCGTAGACATTTCTGAAATCCGGGCTGTCCTTAAGCGCCGAATCCAAGGTCACCTTAAGATCCTCAGGTATCATCTTGGCAACCTCGAGGCTCCTGGCAAAGGGCACCTCCATGACTCTTGCCACATCCTTGAAGGCTGCTCTGGCCTTAAGGGTGCCGAAGGTGGATATCTGCGATACATTGTCCACGCCGTAGCGGCGCTTTACATAGTCGATGACTTCGCCCCTGCGCTCGACGCAGAAGTCCATGTCGATATCCGGCATGGAAACGCGCTCTATGTTGAGGAAGCGCTCGAAGATCAGGCTGAACTTGATGGGATCTATATCTGTGATCTCCATGCTGTAAGCCACTATTGAACCTGCAGCAGATCCTCTGCCGGGGCCTACCATGATCCCCTGACCTTTGGCGTAGTTCGTATAGTCCCAGACTATGAGGAAATAGCCTACATAGCCCATGGTCTCTATGGTGTCCACCTCGTACTTCATGCGGTCCTTAAGCTCCTGAGACACTGTAGGAGCCAGGGTGCTGGGATCCTCAACAGGGACCTCCGGAGCCTTTCTTGCATTGGAGGGCACCGGTTCAGTGCTGCCGTAGCGATGCTCCAGACCGGACCAGCAGAGGTACTCGAAATACTGCTCCTCAGTGTAGCCCTTGGGCACGGGGAAGACTGGAATATGATAGACGCCGAAGGTAAACTCGAAATTGCACTTTTCGGCGATCTCGTTTGTAATATCGCAGGATTCAGGAATGTCGGAGAATATCCTTCGCATCTCCTCCTCGCTCTTGAAGTAGAACTGGTCGTTGGCGAAGCGGTAGCGGTTGGGATCGGACAGATTGTTTTTTGTGCCGATGCAGAGCAGCACATCGTGAGCCGCTGCATCATCCTGATAAACGTAATGTGAGTCGTTGGTGGCCACAAGGGGAACGCCGATGTCCTTTGAGAGCTTTTTCAGTCCCTCGCAGACCGTAACATCTTCCTCCATACCATGGTCTTGTATCTCCAGGTAGAAATTGCCCTCTCCATAGGTGTTCAGCAGGAAGAGAGCCTCCTCCTTTGCTCCTTCATAGTTGCCGTCGAGGAGTTCTGCCTGGACCTTGCCCGCAAGGCAGGCGGAAAGGCAGATAAGGCCTTCGGAGTACTGAGCAAGAAGCTCGTGGTCGACTCTGGGATGATAGTAGAAGCCTTCTTTATATGCCAGAGACACC
This sequence comes from Bacillota bacterium, assembly GCA_017438085.1. Next base: position 1,566 of record JAFRWH010000345.1, on the reverse strand, counting down.
AGACGGATAAGATTTTCATAGCCGGTCTGATCCTTGCAGAGCAGTATAAGGTGACCTGCGGATCTGTCCAGGGTGGGGTCTTTATCGAAACGCGTTCTGGGAGAGGTGTATACTTCGCAGCCTATTATGGGCTTGATTCCCTGCTTTTTGCACTGCTCGTAGAACTGGACGCAGCCATACATGACGCCGTGGTCAGTTATGGCAAGGGAAGTCATCCCGAGCTCCTTCGCCCGGGCTACCAGCTTGTCTATTCTGGCGGCGCCGTCCAGCAGACTGTATTCAGTATGTACATGCAGATGCGTAAATGCCATGATCACCCCTGAGGGGGACATACCCCCGCGAGCTTTGCACGCCAAAAAGCGAGCCAAAGCCCTTTAATTGGTATAGTATAACATAAAAACAGCTTCAAAACCACAAGATTTGGGATTTCTTTGTGAAGATTGAGTGCAGCGTAAAATTACGTGCTGTTTGCTCTTCAAAGCAAGTCCTGTTATACTGTATTATGATCGGAACACGAATTGTTTTCGCGTCTTTAATGAATCGCAGGAGATATATCATGAAGAATTATGCAAAATTACAGAACGGAAGCGATATAAGAGGCGTTGCGCTTCCCGGAAAGGACCCTGTTAATCTGGACGAAAACGCAGCGAAGGACCTCAGCAGAGCCTTCTGCTTCTGGCTTTCCGAAAAGCTGGGAAAGCCAATGGAAAAGCTGCTTATAGCAGTTGGCAGGGACTCCCGCATTTCAGGGCCTCAGCTGGCGGAATGGGTCTGCAAGGGCATAGAAAGCTGCGGAGCCGGCGCTCTTGACTGCGGCATGTGCTCAACCCCGGCCATGTTCATGGCCTGCAGGTTTCCGGAGATCTCAGCAGACGGCAGCATAATGATCACCGCAAGTCACCTTCCCATGGAGAGAAACGGCTTCAAATACTTCACCGCAGAAGGCGGACTGGATAAACCGGACATCACCGCGCTGATCGAGCTGGCTCAGTCGGAGACCCTTCCTAAGAAGCTGCTGAAGCCCTTCAGCGGCAAACTGCAGCTGCCCAAAGGCAAAGGCCTTATGGATCTGTATCAGGAGCACCTTAAAAACACCATAAGAAAGGGGCTTGGCGCAGGAAACGGCGATAAAGCCCTTGCGGGACTTCACATTGTTGTGGATGCGGGAAACGGCGCAGGCGGATTCTTCGTATCAGGCGTGCTGGAGCCGCTTGGGGCTGACTGCAGCGGAAGCAGATATCTGGAGCCCGACGGAAGCTTCCCCAATCACCAGCCCAACCCGGAGAATTCAGAAGCCATGGCTTCCATATGCGAGGCTGTAACTGCGTCAGGAGCGGATCTTGGCATCATTTTCGACACAGATGTGGACAGAGCATCAGCCGTTGATTCCAAAGGACGTCCCATAGGCCGCAACGAGATCGTCGCCCTGGCGGCGGTACTGGCCAGCGAGGGCCATCCGGGGACCACAGTGGTGACCGACAGCATCACCAGCACCCAGCTCCACAGCTTTCTGGAAAAAGACTTGGGGCTTAAGCATCTGCGCTTTAAGAGGGGCTACAAGAACGT
>JAFRWH010000344.1 GCA_017438085.1 Bacillota bacterium | reverse complement strand
GCTGGGACAGACAACGGTCTGCAGAGCTCTCGGAGCTTTGCTGTCAGCGGCTTTTCAGAAGCGGATACTGTATCTGGATCTTTCGGGCTGCTCTGATGGCTGCCTGCCGGAAGATGGTATGGGAGCGGAACAGAGCGAGATACTTTACCGCATCTGCTGCGAAGACAGGGCTCCGGAACTTTATGAGAGCGCTTTTCTGCGAGATGAATACGGGCTTTTTGAACTTCCGCAGCGCTGCGGATTTACGCCAGCCGCAGAGCTTACGGAGGAAGAAGCCGATTGCTTTGTAAGAAAGCTTGCATGCTCCGGCATGTTCGATTCGATTATTCTGGATATTGACTACAAACTGCCTGAACTGAGGTTTTTCGCCGGAATATGTGAAGAGAATGTGCTGCTGAAGCCGGCTTTCGGGATGACTCCCCTGTATGGTTTTTTTGAAGCCTGGCTCAGAAAAGTGTCAGGCGGGGAAGATATAAGAAGGCTGCACATACTGGATCTTTCCGGACTTGGACGAGCAGTGCGCCCCGGAGATGCGGACATATATTCCGAGCTTGGGGCGCTGCTTCTTCCCCTGGCCAGAGATCTTGCAGGCCGCATGCTTGTCAGTTAGGAGACAAAAATGCTTGAAAGAGAAGAACGCGTCAGACCCTCGGTGGATGCCATCGCCGAACGTGTAAGGCATAAAATGGCTCAGCTTTCACCTTCGATAAGCGATGATGCCGTAAATGAACTGATAGTGCATGAGGTGTTGGAGGATGAGGCGCTGTCGGGGCTGCATCAGTTTGAAAAGGGCCGGCTGATAAGGCTTGTTTTCTGCACGCTGCGCTGTGAACTGGAGATCCTGCAGGATCTGCTGGATGACCCGCTCGTGAACGAGATCATGGTAAATGGTCCTTCGGATATTTTTGTGGAGCGCAGCGGGCGGATAGAAAAAGCGGATATAGCTTTTGAGAGCAGAGCTCGCCTGGAACAGGTAATACAGCGCATCGCCGCAGGTGTTGGGCGTGAGATAAACGAACTCAATCCCATAGTCGATGCAAGGCTTTCCGATGGCTCCAGGGTGAATGCGGTATTCAGCAATATAGCCCTCAACGGCCCCATACTTACCATAAGGAAGTTTGGCACGGAGCGCATGGACATGGAGCAGCTCATAGCTCAGGGAGATATAAGCAGGGAGGCTGCAGATTTTCTAAAGATGCTGGTGAAAGCCCGCTACAACATATATGTGAGCGGGGGCACCAGCTCGGGCAAGACAACATTCCTCAATATCCTGTCGGACTATATACCTTCGGATGAACGCATAATCGTCATTGAGGACTCCGCCGAGCTGCAGCTCAGGGGCTGTGATAATCTTGTGCGGCTGGAGGCCAGAGGCGCCAATGCCCAGGGCTATGGATCGGTCAGTATCAGAGATCTGATAAAGGCGAGTCTCAGGATGCGGCCGGACCGAATCATAGTAGGTGAGACCAGGGGAGGGGAGGTCATAGATATGCTTGCGGCTATGAGTACGGGGCACGCCGGGCTAACATCTCGACCACACAACAAGGTGCTAGTAAGCGTTGAAATTTCAACCTTTTTCGGCTTAAGGAGAAAAAATACAATGAGCGAAAAAAGAAAGCTTAAAGTCTATAGTACAAGCGATAAGAACTACATCCCTACACCTGCAATTATCTTGAAAGGCAAGTGGTTGGGAAAGTACGGCTTCGAAATGAATACTCTGATTTCTGTTAATTGCGAGGATGGGAGGATAACAATTGAGCCCCGGAATCCTGATCCAATGATTGTGGATGAAACCGTAGATAGCTTCCTGAAATCTTTATCCAAAAAGGAGATTCGATCTCTAAAGAGAACGCTTCAAAGCAGTCACTATTAATTGAAGCTCCAGACGCAGGGGGATCTTTTACATACAGCCCGGTTACGAAATGTGTATCGCAGCCGGGCTGTTTTTATTTCTGCAGACTCTGCGGAACAACCATACGAAAAACAGAAGGAGGTAAATTTGATGGAAAGGGAAACGATCATAATCGACGGCGTACGGTATTACGCTGATCGTCCAAGAAACTGCAGAGGATGTTACTTTTGGAAGAATCGAAAGAAAGGCTGTGTTCTCAGAAAAGAAAACTGCTATTACCTGGCTGAATCTCCCAAGAAGAAATCTCCTTGTGATGGCTGCACATATGGCCCCTGTGTGAGCTTTTGCATGAAAAAGGTCCTCGGATACAAGGAGGTACCTAAAAATGCGTGAGAAAGGCGAACAGAGGCATTTTAGACGACTTTTAGAGGGCCAGGTGGTTGTTGATCGCAACAAAGCAGTTCCCCGTTGCAAACGCTGTCCGTACCATCATCCGGAGTTCAAGTACCGAAGATGTCTATATGCAACATGTCCTTACGGCAAGAACGATTCTGAGGTTTTCCGAAAGAATCCTCTTAGGGCTGATAAGTATTCAGGAGGTGGTGGTATGAGTGTTTGACTATATCTATGACATGGAGGCTGAAGAGTCTTCATTTGTACGAGTGCCAAAGATCCTTCTTAAGCATGAGGCTTTTCAGAAAATCTCAGCGGAAGCGAAGCTGCTGTATTGTTTGCTCCTTGATCGGACGGGGATCTCCCTTCGTAATGGATGGAAAGATAAGCAGGACCGTGTCTATATCATATTCACTGTAGCTGAGATCCAGGAACGGATGAATTGTGGCAACAAGAAAGCCATCCAGTTGTTGGATGAGTTGGAGACGAAAATCGGCCTCATCGAACGAAAACGTCAGGGTCTTGGGAAACCGAATCTGATTTATGTGAAAAGCTTTTATCGGACTGTGGATAAGTATGGGGAAAGACATTTCTTGAAGTGTCAAAACGAAACTTCTGGAGGTGTGAAAAGCTCACCTCAGGATATCATGCCCTAAAAAGCAGATAATAAATGACTCATAAAACACGAAAGCGTAAAAAATATGATCAGAATTATCCCTTTTTATTTTTGCGATCAATGGCTGATAATCGTTTAAATTTCAAGCATTGTTGGCTTTTGATCTCTTGAAAATGTAGTCAAGATGTTAATACGGCGCACGATGGTTCTCTTTCCACCGGTCACGCCAATTCGGCGGCGGGCATGCTGGGCAGGCTGGAGACCATGGTCCTGGCAAATTCGGACTTTCCGCCTGATGCCATAAGAAGGCAGATCGCCCAGGCTATCGAGCTGATTGTTCAGCTCCAGAGGAGCCCGGATGGTCACAGACGTGTGG
>JAFRWH010000343.1 GCA_017438085.1 Bacillota bacterium | reverse complement strand
TGTAGGCGGCTCCGTAAACCTTGTTGCCATGGCTGATGCCACCGGCGCTGATGGTTCTCTGGTATCCGCAGCCATTGTCGCAGATAATCTGCTGATGGTTCTCTACTTCTTCCTGCTAGTGGCGCTCCCCGGAATAAAATGGGTATATGATCACTATAAGCATCCTCTGATCGATGAGCAGGAAAAGCTTGGCGCTTCTACAGATAACAGCGCTGCCGCTTACTGGCAGGCAAAGCCTGTTGCTCTGCTGGATATCGCAAAGGCCAGTGCGGTCGCATTTTCCATCGTTGCAGTTTCCAAGCTGCTGGCTGGCTGGTTCGGCAGCATAATTCCAACCACCAATTTCTTCTTCACCCTGCTCAATGGTCTGTTCGGCAACCAGTATCTGCTGATCACGACCATCACTACAGTTCTGGCGACTGCATTCCCGAAATTCCTTGGAAACATTGCAGGCGCACAGGAGATCGGTACTTTCCTTATTCACATTTTCTTTGCCGTAATCGGCGCACCTGCTTCCGTAGAAATGATCATCAAGAATGCACCTCTGCTGCTGGTACTTGCAGCCTTCGTTGTAGGATTTAATATGATCTTCTCTCTGGTATTCGGCAAGATCTTCAAGTACAGCATCGAGGAGATAACCGTTGCATCCAACGCAAATATCGGCGGACCTACCACTTCCGCAGCCTTCGCAATTGCAAAGGGCTGGCACAGTCTGGTCGTTCCCGCTCTGCTGGTAGGAACACTCGGTTATGTAATCGGAAACTATTACGGTATCTTCCTCTTCACCATGTTCAGCTAAATGAGCTGAAAATACGTAAAACAAGGGCGGCTCCTTACAGGGCCGCCTTATTGTTATTATTCATTATGTGAATATATCGGGCATATAATAATGTGGTAAAATAAGTTCAGAGGTATCTGAGTATGGACAACAGAGAAATCTATTACAGCATTGGTCAGTTTGCAGAGCTTTGCAATGTTACGCCCAAGCAACTGCGATACTACGACGAACACGGCATTTTGTCTCCTTCCATGAGAGACGATGAGAGCGGTTACCGCTTTTATGAGAAGTCTCAGATGCAGGAGATATTGCTTCTGAAGGAACTGCAGAAAATGAATTTTCCTCTGTCGGAAATTGCAAAGATACTCAAGACCCGGAATATAAATCTGCTGAGGCTCAAGCTTAATCAGGGGGTGGCAGCGGCCAGACTGGAGCTGGATGATGCGCTGATGCGCTATAATCATGCCATAGATATGATGATGCGTGCGAATGAGGCCATGGAGGCGTTGATACAAAGCCGCAGTAACAGCCTTCCTGTACACGAGATCAGTCTGGTACAGTATCCTGAACGCTGGCTGGTATATAACCGTTATGTAAGCCCCTGGAATGTGAATCAGCTTTTCACTGAACGCCGCATGGAAATATATAAACTTGTGGAAAAATACGGACTTGAGACGACCGGTGTTATAAGCGCTGTATTTCACGGAGGTTACTACCGGCAGTTCTCAGATGCGCCTGAGGATCAGCAGGGAGATCTGGAGGTCTTTCAGCCTGTAGAAAGCGTCGGAGACTGTCCGAACAGCAGAAAACAGAAGCCTTTCCAGGCTCTTACCACGCTTCATGTCGGACCATATCCCAGTCTGAAGCAGGCGTATGATCAGATCAATGAATATGCCTCGATCAATCACATCGAACTGATGGATAAATCAATAGAGGAGTACATTTTCGGTACTCCTCATACAAGGGATCAGTCTCAATATCTGACCCGTGTCTATGTGCCTTTAAAGGGCAGCGAGATATAGCTGCCCTTTAAGCTTTTGCCGCTTTGGCGGCTTTTTTAGTTATCGGCTCTGTTGTAGCCGTTCTTCATCTTTTCGCTGGCGGTCTGCAGTATCTTGTTCAGCACGCTTGTGGTCTCTTCCTTTGCCATGTCTGCCAGTTTTTTGTTGGCTTCATCCTTCAGGCTGAAATCTCCGCTTTCTATCATCTTCTTGTCGTATTCGCGTATGATCTGGCGGCCCTTTACTGCTACTGCATCCCAGTAACGCTCAAGCAGCTGTATGCAGGAAGAGTAGTGGGGATCTGCCAGAGCTCCGATAAGTCTGCTTGCCCAGTAGAAATTCTCCGTGGAGGCATCCATGCTTACCTTTGCCAGGTAGTCCGGCATCTTGCTTACCTGAGTGTAAACGGGAAGCTGAGCTGCATAGGTTGTGGAGCCGAAGCATACCCATTCGATGCCCTTGAGTTCCTCGGGAACTCCGCTCCTGATCTGGCAGATTGATGTGACTCCGGTCCTGTTGATGCCGATGGAACGATATTTGCCGCGAACGCCGGTGTCCTGGCTGATGTAGGGGCTGTAAGGTGTTCCCTGGTAGTTGGAGGAAAGCATAAGCTTGACATCCTCAATGGATACCTTTCTGTCGGGTACCAGCGACCAGGGGATATTGTCGCTTTCGGGGCCGAATTCGGCATCCGGACCATCCCACTTGTGGCTGAAGGGGGTCAGGAAGCGTCCCATGTACCATGCTCTGGGGGTGTTATATACGTGATCCCTGTCTCTGTGAGAGCCGAAAATATCTCTTGGATTGAACTTGCCGTCCTGATTGCAGTCGAGATCGTTGTCCTTAATGAATTCCTTAAGGTCTGCAGAGCACATATGGGCTTTCTTTTCGCCGAAGGCGTCGTCCATGTCGAAACCGTCCATGCCGAACTGGTTGGGGTTGATGACTACCACATCATCGGGCACCTTTCTTGCCATCCAGTGGTGACCGCCTATGGTCTCCAGCCACCAGACCTCCTTCTCGTCGTTGAAGGCTATGCCGTTCATTTCATAGGTGCCGTATTTCTCCAGCAGAGAAGCCAGGCGCAGTACGCCTTCTCTTGCGCTCTTAATGTAGGGGAGCACCAGAACAACTATATCTTCCTCGCCGATCCCGCCGGGAATGTCCTTTTCCTTGCGGCTCTTCGCCTTCTGGAAGCGTACCAGAGGATCTGCGGAAAGCACTCTCGGATTGGATGTGATTGTCTCTGTGGCGGTCATGCCTACATTGGCAGCGTTGATGCCGGTGGCAGCCCAGATCCCGCTCTTTTCGGGGTCGACATTGGGGCTGGCGGTATAGGGCATGGGGTCGTCAGGAAGATCGATCTCAACATGTGATATCTTGCTGATGTATTTTCTCGGCTGGTCCTTCGGATTCACGACTATGAGTTTCTTGACTCCGAAAAAGCCGTCGTCAGTTCTTGAGATCATGGTGGATCTGTCGTTGGTGGCATTTCTGCCTACAAGGATAGTTGTACAGGGCATAATAATTCCTCCTTTTAAGTCTGACTGAATCAGATACCGGAATACTGGCGCCACAAACAGAAGATCAGGGCAAGCTGGGCCATGAGTATCAGCGGCATTCCGATGGTAAACTTCCTGTGCAGGGTCTTGTGGTGGAATACTCTCATTCCGACTATGGCTCCCAGGCTCCCGCCCAGCAGCGCAGACACAAAAAGCGCTCTCTCGGAGATGCGCCAGCGTCCCTTTACAGCCTTCAGTTTGTCTGCCCCCATCATCAGAAAGGCTATCAGATTGATGGCGGCCAGATATATCAGTATCGGTTTCAGCATTTCATATCAAAGCCCCGGCCTTTACCCGGACCGGGGCATAGTTAACACTTATTCTTCTGTGCTTTCTTCTGCAGTGATGGTGTCAGGATCTACAATGACGGGCTTTCCGGCTTCTCTCCATGCTCTGAAATCAGCCAGTTCCTTCTCATTGATCTTAAGCGCAACGGCAATTACGGCAATGTCGTCCAGCTGTCCCAGCACGGGGATGCTGTCGGGAATGAGGTCCTTGCCGGTGACTATGTAGAGCAGGGAGCTTACCATGGATGCGACCACCTTGGGGGAGACCACATTGTATTCCTTGGTGATGTAGCTCTTGATCATCTGCAGCATTACGGGAAGGTCTGACATGGCAGAACCGATGGTAGGGACTTCCTGAAGTTTCTTTTCTGCCTTTTCAAGCAGTTCGTCGATCTTGCCGGTGTCCTTCATGAGTTCCTGTGCCTGTGCAACTCCGCTGTTAAGGACCTGCTTAGCCTTGTCGATGCTGATGATGTTTTCAAATCCCATATTGTTTCCTCCTGTTGAACAAAATATGACGGGCCGCCCGGCGGCCGCGACAGACTGTTTTTATATTGTAATTTTAACACAGCGCGGGCTGCTGTGTATGCAGTTTTTGTGAATTTTATGTCAAAAAATAAAGCGATCGTTAGCCTGTCTGCAGTTCTTTATGGTATACTGATACCGGATCTGCGATCCGGAGGAATGTGATGAAGATAAAGACCAGAGAACTAAGCTATGAAGAAGTGCTCAAGCTTAAGAAGCCCGCATCCAAGAGGCCTGAAAAGCCGGCAGCTTTCTTTAAGTGGCTCGTGCACACTCTCGGGGCTTCGGATCTGAAAGCCACTAATTTCAAGGCAGATGTCCACGATATGAAGGATGCGGCGGACAAGCCTGCCCTCATATTCATGAACCACTCAAGCTTTATAGACCTGAAGATAGTTTCTGAGCTGATGTACCCGCGGCCTTACAATATAGTCTGCACCTCCGATGGCTTCGTGGGCAAGGAATGGCTGATGCGAAAGATAGGCTGCATAGATACCTGCAAATTCGTGACTGATGTGAGCCTTGTGGGAAAGCTCCGCTACTGCCTTGATACTCTGGGCTCCAGCGTGCTGATGTTCCCGGAAGCCAGCTATACCTTTGACGGGACCGCAACGCCTCTGCCCAGGCGGCTTGGCGTGCTGCTTAAGCGTCTTGGGGCACCGGTCATAATGATAAAGACCGAAGGCGCCTTCACAAGAGATCCGCTGTACAACAATCTGCAGCTGAGAAAAGTGAATGTCTGCGCGGAGATGTACTGCCTCTTCAGTTCGAAGGAGATAGAGGAGCTTCCCGAGGAGGAGCTGGACCGCAGGCTGGATGAAGTCTTCAGCTTCGACAACTGGCGCTGGCAGGCGGAGAATCAGATCCGTGTGACGGAGAGCTTCAGGGCGGACGGGCTGGACAGGATACTATTCCGCTGCGCAGAGTGCGGCGCGGAGGGCTTTATGGAGGGCAAGGGCACCAGACTGGTCTGCAGCCACTGCGGCGCGGAATACGAATTGGATGAGTTCGGCAGACTGCAGAAGATAAAGGATGGAAAAGCAGGCGGACAAGGTCCGCAAAAGAGCTTTGAATTCGTCTCCGACTGGTATGCCTGGGAGCGCTCTGAGATACGGAAAGAAATAGAAGCCGGTGCTTATCTGCTCGATACAGAGGTCAGAATAGGCTGCATGGTGGATTTCAAGGCCATTTACATGACCGGTGACGGAAGACTGATACACAATAACGATGGCTTTAAGCTTCTGGATGCTGCAGGCAATGTGCTCTATACCCAGAAGCCCGGCGCAAACTATGGCCTTTATGCGGATTATTACTGGTATGAGATAGGGGACATGATCTGCATAGGCGATTCGGATCTGCTGTATTACTGCTTCCCCAAGGGCAAGAGCATGGTTGCAAAGGCCAGGATAGCTGCAGAGGAGATGTATAAGCTGCGGGCGGCGGAGAAAGCTGCAAGAAGGGCGAAAAAGGCTGCAAAAAATGAATAGGCCCCTTCCGGGGCATAATGCTGTAAATGAAAAGCCGGACCTTTGGTCCGGTCTTTTTTTACTGTCTGTTTTCCGAGTGCATTCTCCTGTATTCCTTTGGGGTCATGCCTTCGAATTTCTTGAAAACGCTGGTGAAATGGCTCTGAGATCTGTAAGCCAGACAGGATGCGATATAGCCTACGCTCACACTGCTTCCTGAAAGCATTTCCTTGGCTTCCGCCAGCTTTTTCATGTGTATGTAATCCGAAAGATTGGTGCCCGTATCTCTCTTGAATATCGTTGAGATGCGGCTGCGGCTCACAAAAAGCTCATTGGCTACATCGCTGGTATCTATCGGACTGCTGGTGTTGTGCTCTATAAAATCTATGGCATCAAGCGTTATCCTGGAATAATTAAGCGCATTGCCTTCGCCTCCGAATCTGGATGCAAAGTCTATGAGCATGGTATTCTTCAGGTCCAGTACGGACTGAGTGTCATCCAGAGCTTCGCAGCGCTTATAGTATTTCCTGCGCAGCGCATCTGCATCGCCATATCTGCTGTGGCTCCGGCTGAGGGATCCCACAATGGCAGATGCTGCATAATAGAGTGAGGCCTTGGCATTATCGAGCTCATTTGCATAGAATTTCGGCAGATAATCTGCTATCATCGAGTTCAGGAGCATGTGGCGGAGACCTGTGGCATTGCCGGACAGGACCAGCTTCTCTGTAAGCTCTTCTCTTGCGGTGACATCGAAGCCCCGTCCGTGTTCGTTGACCTTCTGGTAATAATCAAACAGATCCGGGTCGCTTGAAGCCCCGAAATCCTCCGGGCGGATCATGGTGAGATCCAGTTCGTCGCCGTTAAGCGCGGTCCCGCAGACGATATAATGAGCATTGCAGATGACACCTATTACCTGATAGATGCTCATGCAGTGGACCATATCTGCCTGTACTTTCAGATGAGCCGCTTCGCGGTCATTCTTCACAAGCTTTCTGGCGGCGCTCAGCGCGTTGTTCTCCTTTGTGCAGAGGTGCTCACCCAGGGGGCCTATCACCATATGAATATCCCCATTGCTGACTATGCCGTAGTAGTAGTTATTGTCTTCGATTATCTGAGAACCGTGGGAGAACTGGCTCATTTCCCCTTCATACAGATCAAAGGGGTCTGCAATTAATGGAATGTGACATAAAAATGACAGTTTTTCCTCCCCTTTATAAATTCTGATGGGGACTCCTGCCATCGTAGACATCACTTTTGCCATTCTATTAAGTTCATTCATAGTATTATAATGATTACTCATACTTGAATTTTATCAGTTTTGTTATTAAATGGAATGTTTTTAGGCTCATTTGCAACAATGCAAAAAATAGAAAAACATATTTGATAATATTGCGACAAACTATATGATAAGATAAAATATATAAAGTTCAAAAACTGGCAGGAAAAATGACATGACTGATAAAGAACTCAGAAAACTGAACCGGATGGAGCTGCTGGAGATACTTTTAGCGCAGCAGCAGGAGATAGAAAGGCTGCAGGCAGAGCTGGCTGAGGCCAACAGCAAGCTTGAAAGCCGCGACCTGAAAATAAATGAGATGGGTTCGATTGCCGAGGCTTCGCTGGCGCTGAACGACGTTTTTTCAAACGCCCAGAAGGCAGCTGACCTGTACATCCAGAACATCTACAGAGTCTGCCATCTCTACATGAAGAAGATGACCGGCCGGGACAGCATGCAGGAGATAATTGCAGAGATCGAAGGCATGGGAGAGCAGGCCGGGGAGGATGAAAAGTGAGCAGACTTAAGAAAGAGCAGCTCAGTTTTACGGCGGGCTCTTCGGGAGAGGCTTCTTCCGGCGATGCTCTGCAGGCGCCAAGCGCGGAGCAGCTGGAAAATGAGCTGGACCGGGAGAGGTATAAGCACAGCTATCTGGCCGCTCTCAGGGGCACCGTATATACCCTGGTGACCGTTGCTGCAGCGGCAGTCCTGGTGGCGGTGCTGTTTCTTCCGGTGCTCAGGATATTCGGCTCCTCCATGGATCCGACGCTTTCCGAGGGCGATATAGTCGTATCGGTAAAATACAGCAGATTCGAGCCAGGGGACATAGTGGCCTTCTATTACAACAACAAGATACTGGTAAAGCGCGTGGTGGCCGTATCCGGACAGTGGGTGGACATAGGCTCCGACGGAACGGTCTATGTGGACGGCGTTGAGCTGGCTGAGCCTTACATTAAACAGAAGGCCTTCGGAGAGACCGACATCGAGCTTCCCTATCAGGTTCCGGATGCGAGGATCTTCGTCATGGGCGACAGGCGCGATGTGTCCATAGACTCGCGGAACACAGCGGTGGGCTGCGTCGCAGAGGAACAGATCGTGGGCAAGATAGTTTACAAGGTCTGGCCGCTGAAAAACATAGGCAAACTAAACTGATTATATGATTCGTGTCGGTTTTTATATTATTGTTACCTTGTGAAAAAATAACCGAAATGACGATGGATTTTTCAGTACAAATGCGTTAATATTTAGTTGTGATTCCGGGAAAACAGGGTTAAAAGGTCCGTTTTTCCGGTCTTGACGTCGAAAAAATAGTTATAATTTCAAATTCAGCCAAATATAAGAAATTCTTATCGGAAGGAAGATCCAAATGAAGACTTACTCAAGGAAAATTCTATCGCTGCTTACAGCAATGATACTGATCATGAGTGTGTTCGTGGTTCCCGCAGCTGCGGCTGATACCGTGTCGATAACCATCGACCGTGATGATGAATACGGAGCAGCCGGCATCACCACGAGCGGCATCAGGGACTATTACTACTACAAGGTTTTCAGTGCCAGTTACGATACCGTCACTTCATCAGGCGGCGGTGTAGAGGCTGACGGCACTCCCATGGCAGTAACTGTCACCCCAGCCGGTGTGGCCGTTTCCTATTACCTTTCAACCACAGACGCCTCCGAAGCAGCGCTGGTATCCAAGCTTGGCAGCTGGGATGATACCGCAAAAACCTGGACCAAGGAAACAGGCAATAACTGGTTCGAACTGACGAAATCCGCTGACGGAAAGAAATACACAGTGTCCTGGACCTCCGGCGCCGCTGTTACTGCAGAAAATGTTCAGGCTGCAGCCAGCTGGCTCTATGAGAACAGCGTTTACACCAAAAATGCAAAGATGACATATTCCGATTCTGCCAAGCAGTGGACCGCTTCCGGACTGGATAAGGGCTATTACCTGCTGAAGGGTTCAGAAGGACAGAATCTGGTAGCTGCCACAGCAGATATCACCGTGAAGGAAAAGAACAGCTATCCCACCATCACCAAGAAGCAGAAGGATGAAGATGCTTCCGCATTCGGCACAGCAGCTGTGGATGTGGCTATCGGAGATGTCATCGAATATCTTGTCACTGTAAAGGTGACTGCTGATACAAATCAGGATATAGTCGTTACAGACAAGCTGTCCGAAGGCCTGACCTATGATTCGGTTTACGGCGTAGTCGTTTCCCCCTCCGGCCTTATTGAAGGGACCGATTATGTCACAGGGACTGCCGTCGCAGGCGAAGCATGGAAGATCACCATCAAGCCGACCGCAGCCACTAAGGGCAGCAATATAGAATTCAGTTTCAAGGCAACAGTCGGGCTCAATGCCATAACCGCAGATTCCGCCAAGAAGAATACCGTGACCCTGAATTACAACGGCGATCACTATGTTCAGACCGATGAAGTCTCCTACAAGACCTATTACGCCGGAATCAGAAAAGTTGACGGCTCAGACGTGACCATAACCCTGGACGGAGTCAAGTTTACTCTTGAAGAAAACGGCAGCCCATTCAAGGTCAGCAAGCATGCGGACGGCTACTATTATTATGATGCCGCAGGCAGCGCAGAAGTCGAGACCACCGGCGGCGGACTCATAGTCATCCGAGGACTAGACAAGGATAAGACCTATACCCTCACTGAGACCGAAACACTGGACGGATATAATCCTCTTGACGGACCTGTAACTCTGTTGCTGCATGAGGATAACACCACATCTGCCGCAGCAACCATGGTTACAGACACTTATGATGACGACCATGTGCTCAATAACAAGGGCATTGTTCTTCCTGCCACAGGCGGCATAGGTACCACCATTTTCTATGTGATCGGCAGCATACTCGTATTAGGCGCAGGCGCCATGCTTGTGGCTAAGAAAAAGGCCGGACGCTGATCGCGAAATACATATCCAGAGATCATAAATTTAAGCCCTGCAGGGAGGAGGCAATACCTCCTCCTTCCGCAGGGCGTCCTTAATTAATACATAAATGCTGTAATGCATTAAGGGTAAAAAGATGAAAGGCAAAGCTTCGACAATAATACTGACAGCGCTTTTCATCATAGGACTGTCGCTGCTGCTTTACCCCAGCGTAAGCGACTACTGGAATTCCTTCCATCAGAGCCGCGCCATACTGAACTATGCGCAGAACATCTCATCCATGGACAACAGCGAGTACCAGTCCATCATAGATTCGGCTCTGGAATACAATTCCCGGCTGGCTGAGACCGGGGTAAAGTGGGTGCTGGAGGACAGCGAGCGGGAGCTTTACGACAGCGAGCTCAATGTCGACAGGACCGGAAACATGGGATACATAGATATCCCGAAGATAAAGATAACACTGCCCATATATCACGGTACCGGAGCCTCGGTGCTCCAGACCAGCATAGGGCATCTGGAGGGCACGTCCCTTCCGGTGGGCGGCAGCAGCAGTCATTGCGTACTTTCCGGTCACAGAGGGCTGCCCAGCGCCAGGCTGTTTTCAGATCTTGACAAGCTGAGCATGGGCGATACCTTCACCCTCAACATACTTAACGAGACCCTGACCTACGAGGTGGATCAGATACTGGTGGTGCTGCCTGCAGAGGTGGACGCCGTAAACATTGAAGAGGGCAGGGATCTATGCACGCTGCTGACCTGCACGCCTTACGGCATCAATACCCACAGGCTGCTGGTGAGGGCTCACAGGATACAGAATGCCCAGGGACCGGCCAAGGTGACAGCCGATGCCATTCAATTGGAGCCGCGCTTTATAGCGCCGTTTCTTGCTATCCCCGTGCTGCTGATGCTGGTCATATTTACATTTGCCACATCAGGAAGAAAAAGAAGATGAAAGGAGGCAGACAAATGAAAAGATCAATAAAAAGATCCGGCATATTATTCGCAGTCATTCTGCTGCTTTCCTTAGCACATACAGCCTTCGCTGCCAGTCCCTATGGAGCCATGACCCCTGACTACGACAAAAGCTGCAAGATAACTGTCACTGTCAGGACCTCCGATGGCGATCTCGTTCCGGGAGGCAGTCTTGCGCTGCACACTGTGGCGTTGCTGAAGGACGACGGCGGCAGTCCTGCATTTTTCTATACCGGAGATTTCGGTTCCGGTGAAAAAGTTTCCGATTCCGATCTTTCCGACCTCGCTTCTTTTGCATCGGATCTGTCCGGAACTGCAGACCCGGAGTCTTCCTCTGCAGTCAGAAAGGACATTGGATCTTCGGCAGTTGTTAGCTTCAGAGGCCTTCCCGCAGGACTGTACCTGCTTACGCAGCCCCGGTCCGCGGCTGGCTATGAGGAGCTGCTTCCGGTAGTTATAATGCTGCCTCAGGCAGGGCCAGGCTCTCTGAGCTATGATGTCAGCGTCTGGGTCAAGCCTTCTGAAAAAATAGAAAAAGTATACGTCGATCCTCCCATCCGCAAGAGAATAGAGCTTTCGGGAGGGGTTGCTCCGGCGGCTGACGAGCTTTTCACTTTCAAAATGACGCCTGAAAAGCCGGACTATCCCATGCCCTTCGTGACCGATGCAACCGACGGATCCGCCACTATGACAAGGCTGGGCGGAGGCGAAGTGGAGTTCGGCATCATGGAATACGGACCCGAGCATGTGGGCAAGACCTACCGCTACACGCTGGAAGAGATCCCGGGGACAAATCCTGACTATGAATACGACAGCAATAAATTCTATATTGTGGTTACCATAAGCCTGGACGCAGAAGGCCATCTGAAAGCCGACAGCATAAGGTACGATATATTCAACCAGCCGGTGGATGAGATCGTTATAACCAATATCTATAATGGCAGCGGGAATGAAGATCCTATAGGCGGCGGTGAAACTGATGACCCGGCAGGCGGCGGAGAGACAGTCGATCCTACTACCGGCGGAGGAATAGAAGACCCTGCTACCGGCGGCGGAATCGACCTGCCCCCCACTGAGAGCGGGATTGATGTGCCCCCTACCGGCAGCGGAATAGGCGGCGGAACCGGAGGTGACGATTCAGGAGAAGAAGACATCGATGACGATGATACTCCTCTTGCAAATCTGCCTCAGACAGGCCAGCTCTGGTGGCTGGTATGGCTGATGGCGCTGCTTGGCGGTGCATTTTTCCTCAGCGGCCTTGTCATCAGGAAGAGCTGTAAAGATGAGTAGAAGCAATATGCGCAAAAACATCGGCAATGCGTTGATGGCAGTCGGCCTTATACTGATTTTTGCGGCGGTCGGCCTGCTGTATCACAACAGGATGGAGTCATCCAGAGCCGGCCAGGCCTCCCTGACCATCAGAAATGAGCTGGCAGAAGCAATAAACGAAGGAAATGCGGTAGCCGCGGAGCCTCTTGTGGAGGAGGTGGCCAATGTCATACCCAGTGAGTATCTGCCCATGGAGGTTGCTAAGATCGACGATTCCAGGTATCTCGGCATACTGGAGCTCCCCTCTCTGGAGCTTTCGCTTCCGGTGCGGGAAAACTGGGACTATGACAGCCTCAAGCGCTCTCCCTGCAGGTATTCGGGCTCATATAAGAACGGAGATTTTGTGATCCTTGCCCACAATTACGATAAGCACTTCGGACCGTTGAGAAGAGTTGCATCCGGCGCGGATGTGGTCTTTATTACAGTCACCGGGGAAAGGTATAAATACATCGTCAGCAATGTGGAGATAGTCGAGCCCACCGATATCGATTACATGATAGACGCCGGCGCCGACTGGGATATGACCCTTTTTACCTGCACCACAGGAGGACAGGCAAGGGTCGCCGTCAGATGTGTAAGGACCGAATAGAAAACATATCAGAATTATAAAAGCATAAGCATGCTGCGGGCGCGGCATGTTTTGTTTTTTGCGGTTTTATGAGTTGTTGATTTTGACACAGGGCTGTACTAAAATTTATATAAATGGAGCCGGCTTCGACATTTTATCGGGTCTGCAGCATGCGCTCCGGGAAGAGAGGCACTATGAAGGTAGTACTTGAAAACCTTACGAAAAAATATCCCAGCCGCAACAAGAAGGACAAGAGCGAGGTCATTGCGGTCAACAATTTCAATATCGAGATCCCCGACGGAAAGCTTATTGGCCTGCTGGGGCCTTCCGGCTGCGGAAAGAGCACCACGCTGAATCTGATCTGCGGCCTGGAGCAGCCTACCGAGGGGCACATATATTTCGGCGATGATGATGTCACCCAGCTGCCGCCCGAAAACCGCGGAGTGGGTCTGGTATTT
Organism: Bacillota bacterium; assembly: GCA_017438085.1. Next base: position 4,642 of record JAFRWH010000343.1, on the reverse strand, counting down.
CAGAATTATGCTCTGTATCCACACCTTACGGTGCGTCAGAATATAATGTTCCCGCTGGAGAACCTGAAGGGCGACAAGAAGATGAGCCGTCAGGCCATGGAAGAAAAGGCTCTTGAGGCTGCTAAGCTGGTGCAGATAGACGAGCTGATGGACAGAAAGCCCAGCGAAATGTCTGGCGGTCAGCAGCAGAGGGTTGCAATAGCAAGAGCGCTGGTCAAGACCCCAAGCGTGCTGCTGCTTGACGAGCCTCTGTCCAATCTGGACGCAAGGCTAAGGCTCCAGACCCGGGAGGAGATACGCCGCATACAGCAGAAGACCGGAATCACCACCATCTTCGTCACCCACGACCAGGAGGAAGCCATGAGCATCTCTGACTATATAATAGTCATGAAGGCGGGCGTCATCCAGCAGGTGGGAAGACCTCAGGATGTATACGATCAGCCGGAGAATCTTTTCGTGGCCAGATTCCTGGGCACGCCGGCGATCAATGTGTTCGAGGGCAATATCGAAAACGGCTGGCTCTGGATAGGGGAGGACAAGGTCCTAAGGGTGGACGGCGCAGAGGACGAGGAGGTTTATGCGGCAGTCCGTCCGGAGGGTTTCATATTCATGGAGGACGGCCCCTTCAGGTGCAGCCTCAGAAACATAGAGGTGATGGGCCGCGATACCAGTCTGGTGTTCAATCACAGCTCGGACCCCGGGACCGATATCCGCGCTATAGTAAGCGTGGAGGACCGTCAGCGTGTGGAGCAGGTGAATGGCCATATCGTAAGCTTCGGCTTCAAGCCCTATAAGACCTTCCTCTTCGGCAAGGACGACGAGCAGCGCATATACTGCACCCTGTCCTGAAGGAGGCTCCCATGAAGAAGAGCGAACTCAAGCCCTGGCTGTACCTGCTGCCTGCCATAGCATTCCTTGGAGTATTCATGGTCTACCCGCTGGTGGACGTTTTCGTATACTCCTTCGAAGAGGGCTATAACTTTGCAAGCCAGCAGTTCTTCGGCACCGGGCTCTACAATTACCGCTATGTGCTGCGGGACCCCTACTTTATGCAGGCGGTAAAAAACACCTTTATACTGGTCATAATCACTGTGCCTCTCTCCACAGGACTGGCGCTGCTGATCTCCCTGGGCCTCAATTCAATCAAAAAGCTGAAAGAACTCTACCAGACCATATTCTTCCTGCCCTATGTTACCAACACCCTGGCGGTGGGACTGGTCTTTATGATACTTTTCAAGAAGACCGCCTATTCTGAAGGCCTGATAAATCTTCTGATAACATTTTTCGGCGGAAGAAGCGTGGACTTCATCGACGGCCCCTACTGGGCTAAGATGATGGTCCTGTGCATCTACACGGTGTGGATAGTAATGCCCTTCAAGATACTGATTCTCACCAGTGCGCTGGCTTCTGTGCCGCAGGATTACTACAATGCGGCCAGGGTGGACGGCACCTCAAGGCTCAGGATATTTACCCGCATAACTCTGCCCATGATATCGCCCATGATCTTCTATCTGGTGATAACGGGCTTTATCGGCGCCTTCAAAGCCTATTCGGATGCTGTGGCGCTGTTTGGCGTGAATCTGAACGCTGCGGGCATGAATACTATCGTGGGCTATGTCTATGACATGCTCTATGGTGATTCCGGCGGCTATCCCAGCTTTGCTTCCGCGGCGGCGCTTATACTTTTCGCCATAGTGCTGACCATCACTACCATCAACATGCTCATCCGGAAGAAGCAGCCGGTGTAGGGAGGGGGACTATATGGATTTTAAACAGATCGAAAAGTCGGCCCGCACCCGCGCAAAAGTGCTGAGCTTCGTTAAGTACTTTTTCCTGAGCCTCTGGGCTCTGATAGTGCTTTTCCCCTTCTACTGGATGCTGCTGAGTTCAATAAAGAGCTACAGCTCCTACAACTCCGAATATGTGCCTAAGTTTTACGCCACGAATCCCACACTTCAGAACTATCTGGATGCATTCACGGCGGTGCCTCTGGCCAGATACTTCGGAAATACCATAGTTTTCACGGTGCTGACCACGGCAGCTATGCTTGTGGTCATCGTACTGGCGGCTTTCGCCTTCTCCAGGCTGGAGTTCAAGGGCAGAAACCTGCTGTTTACCGGCTTTCTTGCTTTGATGATGATTCCAAACGAGCTGGTCATCATAACCAATTTCGTGACTATTACAAATCTGGGCCTGAGAAATACCTTCACTGGCCTGATACTGCCATCGGTCACCTCGGTGTTCTACATCTACCTGCTTAAGGAAAACTTCGAGCAGATACCTGAGGACCTGTACAAAGCGGCAAAGATCGATGGCTGCTCGGATTTCAAATATCTGACCAGGGTAATGATACCAATTACCAAACCCACTATAGTGACGGTGGTCATCCTGAAGGTCATCGAGTGCTGGAACAGCTATGTGTGGCCAAGGCTGATAACCGATGATTCTGCCTATTTCCTGGTGTCCAACGGCATACAGGAGATAAGGGAGAACGGCTTCGGCCGCGAGAACATCCCGGCGATGATGGCAGCGGTGGTAGTCATCTCTCTGCCGCTTATCGTGCTCTTCCTGATCTTCCACAAGAAGATAATGGAGGGCGTTTCGAGAGGAGGTACCAAGGGATGATGAAAAAGCATGCTCTGGCGCTTCTGCTTATGACGGCGCTGGCTCTTGGGCTCTTCTCCGGCTGCCACGGCACTCAGGGGCTGGATCCCTTTGAGATGCCGGAGGAATTCGATACATCCAGGCAGTTTGAGATCACCTTCTGGGCGAAAAACGATACCAATGTGGCCCAGACCCGCATTTACGAGGCTGCAATAGCGGCTTTTGAGGCGCTTTACCCCAATGTAAATGTCAATCTGCGGCTTTACACCGATTACGGCCGCATTTATAACGATGTAATAACCAACATCGCCACCAATACCACACCTAACGTGTGCATAACCTATCCGGACCACATCGCAACCTATATGACGGGCTCCAACGTGGTCGTGCCGCTGGACGATGTGTTCAGTGATGCAAAGTACGGCCTGGGGGGCTCTCAGCTTCGCTTTGACGGACCTTCCTTCGGTCAGATCGTGCCTCAGTATATAGGGGAATGCAGGATAGGGGAGCACTGGTACGCCATGCCCTATATGCGCTCCAGCGAGGCGCTGTATATTAACAAGACTTTCGTGGAGAAGCTGGGCTATGAGGTACCGGATGTGGCCACCTGGGACTGGATCTGGGAGGTCTCCGAAGCGGCCATGGCTAAAGCTCCGGACGGGTCCTTTGCCCTCAACGGTCAGAACGTGATGATCCCCTTCATCTACAAGTCCACTGACAACATGATGATACAGCAGCTGAGGCAGAAGGGCGCGGATTACAGCAGGGAAGACGGTACGGTGCTGATCTTCAATGACACCACTAAGGAACTGCTGAAGGAGATAGCAAAGCACGCGGGCAGCGGCGCATTCTCGACATTCAAGATCTCCAGCTACCCCGCCAATTTCCTGAATGCGGGCCAGAGCGTATTTTCCGTCGATTCCACCGCCGGCGCCACCTGGATGGGCAGCAAAGCTCCCAACATCGATATCGCAGCGGACAAGATAGTGGAATTCGAGACAGTGGTAAGACCCATACCTCAGTTCGATACATCAGATCCTGTGATGATCTCCCAGGGCCCCTCCATCTGCATCTTCAACAAGCGCGATCCTCAGGAGGTGCTGGCCTCCTGGCTCTTCGCCCAGTACATGCTTACGAATGACGTGCAGATAGCCTACGCCAGGACCGAGGGCTATGTACCTGTCACAACCAAGGCCCAGCAGGACCCGGACTATGAGGCATATCTCAGCGGCGAGGGCAAGTATGCGGATGAGTACAGTATCAAACTGGATGCCACAAGGCTTATTTTAGACAATATTCCGAACACCTTTACTACGCCGGTGTTCAACGGCTCGGCTTCTCTGCGCGATGCGGCGGGGCAGATGATAGAAAATGTCTGCAAGTCCATGCGACGCGGCCAGACTGTGGACGATGCCTACTTTGACAGCCTGTACAGCAGTGTCAATTCCCTCTACAGGCTGGATCAGCTGAGCTCGACTACCGCAGGAAAGAAGGAGCTCGGACCCCTGCCGGAGACCTCAAAGCTGCTTCTTGGCGGCATCGCCGCGGCCTGGGTGCTTATAGGTATCTATGTGATTTGGGACAGAAGCAAAGCTCGCAGGAAGTCTTGATTATTCCTGCGAAAGGACTATAATTATATTGTTATTTATATCTCTCGAAGATAAGTATAAGTAAAAAGGACTAAACAAAAATGAAGAGAATCACAGCACTTTTATTAGTATTTGTAATGCTCCTTGGCCTTGCAGCCTGCGGCAGCGAAGATCCTAACAAGAAGAGCGCCGGAGTCATGAGCTATAAGGAGTATATGGATGCCGCTGTAGACAGCGAAGTTACCATCGAATGCTATGTAATGGCAACCCAGTCCTGGTGGCAGGATACCATCAATGTATATGCGCAGGATGGTACCGGCGGCTACTTCATCTACAATCTGGCTTGCTCAGAGGCTGACGCTGCAAAGCTCACCCCGGGAACCAAGATCAAGGTAAAGGGCTTTAAGGGCGAATGGTCAGGCGAGGTCGAGGTCGTGGACGGCACCTTC
>JAFRWH010000342.1 GCA_017438085.1 Bacillota bacterium | reverse complement strand
TAAAGGAAAACTACATGGCCCTTCTGGAAGCAATTGTCAAGGCCAAGCCGGCCGCAGCAAAGGGACAGTACATCAAGTCCGCCGCCATCACAAGCACGATGAGCCCCGGAATCAAGCTGAACCCCGCGAAGCTGGGCTAGCAGGCACATAAAGGCCGGATCGCAACACAAAACAGAATATAATAGCTGTAGACAGCAGGTGCGCTTGCAGAAGCGCTTAATATCCAGCCGAGGTTACGATTCATACACAAGCCTTTTCCGTCTGCAGACACCGAAAAGGCTTTCTTTCGGAAAGCCGGAAAGGAGAATAGATGTCAGTAGAAAATCTGAAGATCAAAGCTGCTGTAATCGAAGAGATCAAAGAAAAGCTCGAGAAGGCTGAATCTGCTGTAGTCGTCGATTACATCGGCACTACCGTAGAACAGGCGAACGCGCTGAGAAAGAATCTCCGCGAAGCAGGTGTAGATTACACCGTATACAAGAACACGCTCATGGCGAAAGCCGTCGAAGGAACCAAGTACGAAGACCTGAAGAACGTCTTCAGCGGTCCCTCCGCTCTGGCCATCAGCTATGACGATGCCACGGCTCCCGCAAGAGTCCTGGCTAAGTCCATCAAGGACTTCGGCAAGATGGCGTTCAAGGGCGGCGTCGTAGAAGGAACTTACTACGATGCGGCTGGCATGGAACTCATCGCCAACATTCCTTCCAGAGAAGAACTCATTGCGAAGTTCATGGGAAGCATTCAGAGCCCCGTCGGCAAGATGGTCCGGACCTTCCAGGCTATCGCCGATGCCAAGGCAGAGTAATATCAGTTAAGAGAATTTAATAAGGAGAAATACAATGACTAAGGAACAGATTATTGAAGCCATCAAAGCGATGACAGTTCTCGAGCTCAATGAGCTGGTCAAGGCCTGCGAAGAAGAGTTCGGCGTATCCGCAGCAGCTCCCGTAGCCGTAGCCGGCGCAGCAGCAGCTCCCGCTGAAGAAGAAAAGGACGAATTCGACGTAATCCTCGAAGAAATCGGCTCCGAAAAGATCAAGGTCATCAAGGTCGTCAGAGAGATCACCGGTCTCGGCCTGAAGGAAGCCAAGGACCTGGTAGACAACGCTCCCAAGGCTCTGAAGGAAGGCGCTGCCAAGGCAGAAGCCGAAGAGATCAAGGCCAAGCTGGAAGAAGTCGGCGCAAAGGTCGCTCTGAAGTAATCATCCGCCTAATTGAAGACAAAAAGGGTTGCCCCAAACGGGCAACCCTTTTGGGCGCTAATGCGGGGCTAAAAAATGCCGTTTCCGGCCCCGTTTCAAGCAGGAATTTCTTGACTGCTTGCGCGTTTCGCGATATTATAGTATATTGCCACGCATAGTTTTTACTTAACATATATAAGGAGGGAATACGATGCCCCAACCCCAAAAATTCGGCAGAAAGCAGCGCATGAGCTTCTCCAAGATCGAGACGGTTCTGCCCATGCCCAACCTCATACAGATCCAGAAAGACTCCTATGATTGGTTTATCAAAGAGGGTCTTGCTGAGGTTTTT
>JAFRWH010000341.1 GCA_017438085.1 Bacillota bacterium | reverse complement strand
GCGTCGGCATTACAAACCGCGCCGATGAAATCATCATCAACGGTGAAGACCCTGCCCTTGCCGCGAGCATCCTCGGCGAGATGTTCAAGGTTGCGGAGAGCGGCCAGCCTCTGGACGAGCAGAAGGTGGGGTACATAATCTCACTTTCCAGGGACGGCATTTCCTACACCCAGAGCAGCGTGGATAAAGATGTTATATGCTACACCTTCCGCGGTAAGCCTCTTAAGGCCAAGACCATTGGCCAGAAGGAATATGTCAAGGCTATAAGAAAGAACGACATCTGCTTCGGCGTCGGCCCCGCAGGAACGGGCAAGACCTATATAGCCGTGGCTATGGCAATCAATTCGCTGAAGAATAAGGACGTGGAGAAGATAATTCTCGCCCGTCCCGCTGTAGAAGCGGGCGAACGGCTGGGCTTCCTTCCGGGAGATCTTCAGGAAAAGGTGGACCCGTACCTGAGGCCTCTTTACGATGCCCTTTACGATATTCTTGGCAGGGAAGCGGCTCTGCGGCTCAAGGAAAAGGAGACCATAGAGGTGGTGCCTCTTGCCTATATGCGCGGACGCACTCTGGACAACGCATTTATAATACTTGATGAAGCACAGAATGCCACCAAGGAGCAGATGAAGATGTTCCTTACCCGCATGGGTTTTGGGTCAAAGATGATAATAACAGGCGACGTCACCCAGATAGACCTCCCCAGGGGCAAGCGCTCCGGTCTGATAGATGCTATGCATGTGCTGGAAGGGGTCGAGGGCATTGCCTTCTGCAGGCTCACAGACAGCGACGTGGTGCGTCATCCGCTGGTGCGAAAGATCGTGAACGCCTACGACCGCTACCTTTCCGAGCATCCGGAATACGATCAGGATAAAAAGAGCCGCAGGGATACTGAAGAAGACGAGGAATACGAATACTAAATGACTATATACTTTGACGATGAAAACAGCGTAGATGAAAAAACTGCCGCGACCATGGAGCAGGCAGCTGCTTCGGTGTGCAGAGAAGAAGGTTTTGAACCTGAAAACATATCTCTTTCCGTCAGCATAGTGGACGGAGAGAGCATAAGGGAGCTCAACAGCGAATACCGTGGCGTAGATTCCGTCACCGACGTGCTTTCCTTCCCTCAGTTTGACAGTGAAGAAGAGCTCAAGGACTGGGATATGGAGGATGAGGAGCTTATGATAGGCGACGTGGTGATATGCACCGACAGAGCCCGCGAGCAGGCCGAAGAATTCGGTCACAGCTACGAGAGAGAACTGATCTACCTGTTCGTACACAGCCTCTTTCATCTTTTCGGCTATGATCACATGGAAGAAGAAGATAAAAAGCTGATGCGCAGCAAGGAAGAGAAGATCATGTCCGGCCTGGGTCTGGACAGGGAAAGCCAGATGGTGAAGTAGATGAAGAGCGGTTTTGTGGGAATCGTAGGACGTCCGAATGTGGGCAAATCCACGCTTCTGAATTCAATACTCGGAGAGAAGATCGCTATCACAAGCAGTAAGCCTCAGACCACCAGAAATGCCATCCGCGGCATCTGGACCCGTATGGAAGACGGCGAACCTGTCTCTCAGGCAGTCTTTATCGACACACCGGGCATACACAAGCCCAAGAACAAGCTCGGAAGCTATATGACAGGCGTTTCTTTG
>JAFRWH010000340.1 GCA_017438085.1 Bacillota bacterium | reverse complement strand
TCATCCTTGAGGATGAGGAGCTTACAAGACAAAGGAGCGCGCAGAAATGAAAATAGGTATTTTAGGCGCCACAGGTGAGGTCGGCAGACAGTTTCAGATCTGCCTTGACGAAAGGATCAAAGGAATAGAAGAACTCAGACTGTTTGCCAGTCCGAAGTCCGAAGGCCAGAAGATAATGTTCCGGGGCATGGAATGCACAGTACAGACCGTAAAGGAAGGCTGCTTTGATGGCCTCGATTACGTTCTGGGCTCAGTTTCAAATGCGCTTTCAAAAGAGTACAGGCCTATGATCGAAAAGTCCGGGGCGGTCTATATCGACAATTCCAGCGCATTCAGGCTGGACCCGGATGTGCCTCTTGTTGTGCCCGAGATAAATGGCGAAGATGCTCTTAAGCACAAGGGAGTCATAGCAAATCCTAACTGCTCAACCATTATCACATACATGGCTGTGGCTGCAATTCACAAAAAGCTCAGTCCTATTAAAAAGGTGATCGCGTCCACCTATCAGGCTGTAAGCGGAGCCGGAGCAGGAGGTCCCATAGAGCTTCACGATCAGGTTCTGGCAATAGAGAAGGGCGAGCCTGTTGTACCGAAGGTCTTTACAGCTCAGATCGCTTACAACTGCATCCCGCTTATAGGAAGCATCAATGATAACGGTTACAGCACTGAAGAGATGAAGATGCAAAACGAAGGCCGCAAGATAATGCATGCGCCTGAGCTTCTTGCCACATGCACCTGCGTGCGAGTCCCCGTGTACAGATCTCACTCCATAAGTGCTACCATAATTACCGAGGAACCCGTATCAATAGAAGCTGCAGAGGAAGCGATAGCCGGATTCCCGGGAGTTGTGCTTCTTAAAGACGAACTGCCTATGCCGCTCGACACGTCCGATCAGGATCTGGTCTATGTGGGCCGCATAAGAAGGGATCTTACGGATCCAAACGGACTGGTCGTATGGTGCTGCGGAGATCAGATACGAAAGGGCGCGGCTGCGAATGCAGTTCAGATTCTTGAATATCTTGAAGCACATAAATAGTGATAGCAGGGCTCGCAAAATTAGCGGGTCCTGTTTTAACATTTTATTGAATTTTCAAGGCTTATATGGTATATTACAGACGTAAATACTTTATTAACTGAAGGGAGCTGATACCAATGGGTAGGCATGGCACGATCGCAGGCAGAAAGTCTGCGCAGGACTCCAAGAGAGCCGCAATGTTCACAAAATATGCAAGATTAGTAACTGTAGCAGCAAAGGCGGGCGGAGACCCGGATTACAATCCTTCGCTGAGACAGGCTATAGATAAGGCTAAGGCTATCGGAATGCCCAATGACAACATCACCAGAGCCATCAAGAAGGGCACAGGCGAACTGGGCGGAGAGAGCTACGAAGAGCAGGTCTACGAAGGATACGGAGCCGGCGGCGTAGCAGTAGTAGTCGAAGCACTTACCGACAACAAAAACAGGACCACCGCAAGCGTCAAGCACGCGTTCGACAAATTCGGCGGAAATCTGGGCACTCCGGGTTGTGTATCCTATATGTTTAACAAGAAGGGCGTCTTTATCTACGATAAGGAAGAACTCGAAATAGATGAAGATACACTTATGGATGCCGCACTGGAAGCCGGTGCAGACGATATGATAAACGAAGAAGACGTTTACACCGTTTACTGCGATCCCGCTGATTTCGATGCTGTTCTGGACGCTCTTAAGGCAGCAGGCCTTGAACCCACCGAATCCGACATCGAAAGAGTTCCGTCTGTGGAAGCCACTCCTACGGATGCTTCTCAGATCAGCCAGCTCAGAAAGATGATCGAAGCGCTGGAAGAGGATGACGATGTACAGAAGGTGGAGCACAACTGCACCGTAGATCTGTACGAAGAATAAAAGCTTAAAATCCTGGGGTGTGCGTCAAGACTCTTAATTCAACCTACATCACATAAAAGGGATGCCGTGTCCGTGTAAACTTATGACATGCCTCGCTAAGCTTGGAGGACTTCAGAATTTGCAGGCAGGCGACCCACCTAACATTTAGTTAGGTGTGAATTAAAGTCTAACGGCACTTTGGGATTTTTTGTTTTATACAAGGGCAGCAGCTGCCCGGCAATTAGATGCGATGATGGGGACCCCACCATCGATATTGCTATGTTTAAATAATTACGGAGGTAATCATGGGCAAAGACAGACTTGTCATAATAGACGGAAACAGCCTTGTAAACAGGGCCTATTTTGCCATACAGCGTCCCATGATAACCAAAGACGGTTTCTACACACAGGGCATATACGGCTTCCTGTCCATGCTTCAGAAGATCAGGACAGATTATACGCCCACCCATATGCTGGTGGCATACGACCGCAAAGCTCCCACATTCCGCCATCTGGAATACGGGGATTACAAGGCGGGGCGCAAAGGCATGCCCATGGAGCTTGCAATGGAAATGCCTGTGCTCAAGGACGTTTTAGATGCTCTTGGCATCCATCAGTTCGAGATCGATGGCTTTGAAGCTGACGATATAATCGGCACCACGGCAAAAATGGCCGAAGCTGAAGGTATGAGGAGCCTCATCATTACCGGAGACCGCGATGCTCTTCAGCTTGCTACCGATATGACATCCGTCATAATAAATAAGCGCGGAATGAGCGAATTCAAGCTCTACGACGATGCTGCCATGATGGAGGAGTACGGCTTTGACCATCAGCAGTTCATAGATTACAAAGCCTTAAGAGGAGATACTTCCGACAATATTCCCGGAGTTCCCGGAATAGGTGAAAAGACCGCAACTCAGCTCATACAACAGTTCGGAAGCCTGGAAAAGGTGATTCAGGGCGTTGACGAGATAAAGAGCGCGTCTGTACGCAAAAAGATAGAAGAAGGCGCCATGAGCGCAGTTATGAGCAAGCGCCTTGCCACTATTGTTACAAATGTACCAGTCGATTACAGCATAGAGGATCTTCGCATCAGACCCGAAGACAGAGACCGGCTCATCGAGCTTTATACAAAGCTTGAATTCAGGACCTGGCTGGCAAAGCTGCTTAAGAGCGCTCCTATTAAAGAAAGCAGTGCTGAAATAAAGCCTGTTTCCGTGGATACAGCAGTTGCCGAAAAAACTTCTGAAAGAGCAGATACTGTCAGCAGCAGGCAGGGGCTCCCGGAGCTGGAGATGATCACCAGCAAAGAGGCTGCAGCGGAGCTTCTGGATCGTGTTTACAAAAGCGGAAGCTGCACTGTCGATATAGAAAGCAACGGAGATCACATTTCCAGGCCTTCTATCGATTCTCTGGGGCTGCTCTGCGGCAACAAATGCTGTGTTCTGGCTTTTTCAGGGCTGGCTGACTTCCTGAAGGAAAACATAAACAGCCGGGGCGCGCAGCTAAAGATAAGCGGCTTCAATCTTGGACGACTCTATTATGCCTTTGAAGCAAATGGCATTGACATTTCCCTTATCGACACCGGATTCGACTGCGGCCTTGCGGAATACGTGCTGCATCCGGGTTCGAGAGCGCCTGAGATGGGCTCTGTCATACTCAGCTACTTCCACGAAAACATAGAAGAAGCAGAGAGTGTAGAATCGCAGATGAGTTTCCTTTCCGGAAGCAGTCTGTCAGATCAGTATAAGACAGTCCCCAAAAGGCTTGCTCTGCTGGAAGATCTTAAGGCTGTTCAGGAAAAACTTATAAAAGACGAAGGTCTTGAAAAGGTCTTCTATGATATTGAACTGCCGCTGCAGAAGGTCCTTGCCTCAATGGAAGTTCAGGGCTTTAAGCTTGACAGACAGCAGCTGCAGGACTTCGGCAAGGAGCTGAGGACCCATATTAAAACTCTGGAGGCTGAGATCTACAGCCTTGCAGGGCAGGAATTCAATATAAACTCGCCAAAACAGCTCGGCGCAATTCTGTTTGAGAAGCTGGGACTTCCGGCAGGCAAAAAGACAAAGAGCGGTTATTCGACCAATGCGGAAGTGCTGGAAAAGCTGGCTCCGGATTACCCTATAGTAGAACGCATACTCGAATACAGGACGCTTACAAAGCTCAATTCAACCTATGTGGAAGGTCTGCTGCCTCTGGTTGCGGACGACGGCAAGGTCCACGCGCACTTCCAGCAGATGATCACGGCAACCGGCCGCATAAGCTGCACAGAGCCCAATCTGCAGAATATCCCTGTGCGCAGCGAGCTGGGAAGGAGCCTCAGAAAAGCCTTTACGGCAGACAGCGAGGACTATCTTCTGATAGGCGCAGACTACTCACAGATAGAACTCAGAGTCCTTGCCAGCATGTCTAAGGATCCCGGCCTTATAAAGAGCTTCAACGACGGTCTGGACATTCACAGGGACACGGCATCAAAGGTCTTCAATGTGCCCTTTGATCAGGTGACCAGGGAGCAGCGCTCCAATGCTAAAGCTGTCAACTTCGGCGTTATCTACGGTATGAGCGGCTTCGGCCTGGCGACGGAACTGACCATCAGCCGTAAGGAAGCTGAAAAATACATCAGCGATTATTTTGAGAAATTCAAGGCTGTAAAAGCCTTTATGGATGGCTGCAAGGCTGAGGCAAGGGAAACCGGCTCCATCAGAACGCTGTACGGAAGAAAGAGAGATATACCCGAGATCAAAGCCTCTAACTTCATGACCAGGCAGCTCGGAGAGCGTCTGGCAATGAACACTCCGATACAGGGAACTGCAGCGGACATAATCAAGATAGCTATGATCAAGGTCTACGATGCTCTTTCTAAGGAGTGCAGAGATTCAAAACTCATACTGCAGGTCCACGATGAACTTATAATACAGGCTGCAAAAAGCGAAGCAGAAAAAGTAAGAGAGCTGCTTAAAGAAAACATGGAATCCGCCGCTCAGATGGCTGTGAAGCTGGATGTATCCATGGAAGAGGGCAGCAACTGGTACGAACTCAAGTAAAAGGTGACAAAATGCTGTACGGAATTACGGGCGGTATAGGCTCGGGAAAAAGCACTGTTTCTAATCACATAAGAAGCCTCGGCTATGTGGTAATGGATGCCGATCAGATATCAAGAGAACTCATGCAGTATGGTTCTCCGCTTCTTGAGAAG
>JAFRWH010000339.1 GCA_017438085.1 Bacillota bacterium | reverse complement strand
TCCCGCAGATCCCATATCAGCCCGATATAGTGTGTATGGGACATAATGTATAAGTGGTATGCCGGACGACCAGAAAGGGAGAAAGGCAAACGATCTGCGGGAAGTCGGATGGCCGAATAGTACCTGTGAAGCCGTGAACCAATAAGCGGTGGAGGGAAGTCGAGAAGGGGGGTGGAGTCCTCCTGCTCCCTGCCATGTGGAACAACCTCAAAAGGGAAACATCAACTACACTCAGATGGTAGAGAACTGATGGAAACGAAACTGGCGAGAATAGCGCAACTCTCAAATGAGAACCCAAACATGGTGTTCACATCTGTCGGACACCTCATTGACAGGGAACTGCTTGCGAAATGTCATGAGGAGATGGATGCGGACAAGGCTGTGGGGATCGATGGTATCACCAAAGATGCTTACAGCGTGATGTTGGAAGAGAACCTCGATAACCTGATGGATCGTCTGAAACGGAGAGCCTATCACCCGAAGCCGGCAAGAAGGGTAGAGATACCCAAGGACAACGGCAAAACCAGACCCCTGAGCATTTACTGTTACGAGGATAAGATCGTACAGTCGGCGCTTAAGAGGGTGCTGGAGGCTGTGTTTGAGCCATGCTTCTATGAACAGATGATGGGATTCAGACCGGGCAGAAGCTGTCATGGCGCTTTGAAGATGCTGGATGACCAGATTGGTGGTCATATGACCAACTGGGTTCTGGATGCAGACATCAGAGGATTCTTCGACAACATCGACCATGAATGGATGATGAAGTTCGTAGGTGCACGGATCAAAGACCCGAGAATACTCAGGCTGGTCAGCGTTATGCTGAAAGCAGGAGTGGTAAGGGATATGGTTTTCGAGCCTACTGAACAGGGCAGCGGGCAAGGATCAGTGTGTTCGCCAATACTGGCAAACATCTACATGCACTACGTCCTGCTTTGGTGGTTCAATGAGATCGTAGTCCCTAATCTCGAAGGGTATGCAGGTATCGTCAACTATGCTGATGATTTTGTAGTATGCTTCCAGTACAAACAGGAGGCTGTAGCGTTCTACGAACGACTGAAACATAGGATGGCACACTTTGGACTTAGTCTGGCAGAAGAAAAGTGTCGGCTGATCGAGTTCGGCAGATTTGCGGAAAACAACCGCAGACACCGTGGCGAAGGTAAGCCCGAAACTTTTGACTTTCTCGGATTTACACACATCTGTAGCCATACCGGCAACGGATATTTTAAAGTGCGGAGGAAAACCAGCCGTAAGAAATTCATTAAGAAGTGTAAGGACATCTTCAGGCGGATCGGTCAGATGCGCACCATGAAGACTAAAGAGATTATTGCAAAGCTAAATGAAATCCTTATCGGCTACTACCATTACTATGGAGTTTACGGGAACTATCCGGCAGTCATTGCTTTCAGATGGCATGTGCTCAAAAGTCTGTTTTACTGGCTTAACAGGCGCAGTCAGAAGAAGAGCTATAACTGGAAAGGTTTCCTGGACATGATCAAATTCGGACACCCCCTGGTGCGACCGAAGTCTTTCTATGTCTACATTTGAGTACTGTACCAAGTAATTCCACAGGGAGCCGGATGCGGAAAAGCCGCATGTCCGGATCTGCGAGGGGCAGGCCCAGCAATGGGCTTGTCTACTCACCCCATAAACTAAGGTGGGATGAAATAAGAGCTGTACTGCAGGTTATCCAGGCCCGAATGTAAGTAAATAAGGCGCACTTTCCAGGTGGTTCCCTCCCTTTGTTCCTCTTCAGAGTACTCCAAAGAGTTCCGTCAGGTCTGCCGTCTCATGGAGGATCCGCGGGCTGTCAGCGTCCGCGTTCTGCAGCATGCTCTCGACCTTGTTCTCGAGGGTAACATCTATAAATCTGTCGATGTCTATTCCGCGCAGATGGAAAAAGAAAAAGGGATTTTCATCGAAGCGGACGCCGATGCCGTACATGACGGCGGCTACGTGTTTGCACATGATCGCCCAGTCGGGGCAGCTGCAGATGAAACTGATCTCAGCGGGATTCGGGAACAAGCCGTTTTCTCCCGTGAATAGGTCCTTGAGTTCCTCCGGAAACTCCCCGTTGATCAGCTTGTCGATGGTGCGGATCTTCCTGCCGCAGCGCTCGATAATGGCCTGGCACTTTTCTTCAGAGAGGGGGCTGATCCGGATATCCACCTTGTAGGGTACCTTGCGGCTTCCCTGGACACGAGCTTCCACCCGTCCGCCCCGGATCTTCAGATCTACGACTGTGCCGGACCGGAAGTAGCGCCTGCCCCGCTCCAGGCGGCTGGCGTAGTCCGCGTAGCGCTCCAGGTTTTCACACCAGGCCTGCCCCCACCAGCTCTCACAGATCTTCCGGGTTCCTTTATGCGGAAGCGCAGGCTCATATCTTTGCCCCTTTTTGCGCGCAGCCTGCACACTCGCCTGTGCTTTTTTCCGCAGTTCCTCTACTGCCGGCTGGGAAAAACTGCCGGCGCTCTTCCAATA
>JAFRWH010000338.1 GCA_017438085.1 Bacillota bacterium | reverse complement strand
GGCTCATGGACATGGCCCCCAAGGAAGCTCACGTTATCCGCGATGGAGCTGAAGTTACCATACCCGCCGAGGAGGTGGAGGAGGGCGACATTTTCGTCGTGCGCCCCGGAGAGAGCTTCCCTGTGGACGGCAAGGTGCTGGAGGGCGAAAGCGCTGTCAATGAGGCTGCTCTAACAGGCGAAAGCCTTCCCGTGGACAAGGCTCCCGGAAGCCTGGTGAGCGCCGCAACCATCAACCAGAACGGCTCCCTCACCTGCGAAGCCACCCGCGTGGGAGGAGATACCACGCTGCAGCAGATCATTGAAATGGTGCAGAACGCTGCGGCTTCAAAGGCTCCCATCGCCAAAATAGCAGATAAAGTCTCAGGCATTTTCGTTCCCACAGTGGTTGGGATCGCCATCGTGGACTTCATAATATGGATGATAGCAAGGGGCAATCTTGGCTTTGCCCTTGGCAGAGCCATCAGCGTGCTGGTCATCAGCTGCCCCTGCGCTCTTGGCCTTGCCACCCCTGTTGCGATCATGGTGGGCAGCGGCCTTGGCGCAAAGAACGGCATACTTTTCAAGACAGCGTCTTCCCTGGAAGCCACGGGCAAGGTCCGCTATGTGGTGCTGGATAAGACCGGTACCATCACAGAGGGCAAGCCTAGGCTAACGGACATCGTGCCTTCGGAGGGCGTCAGCGAGGATGAACTGCTCAGGGCTGCTGCTTCTCTCGAAGCAAAGTCCGAGCATCCGCTGGCCACAGCTATCCGCGAATATGCAGAAGCGCAGAAGCTTGAATTTGAGGGCTCAAAGGACTTTCAGGCTCTGCCCGGCCACGGTGTTACGGGAAGTGTGGTCCTGAATGGCCGGACCGTGACAGCAATCGGGGGCAATGCCGCTCTGATGGAGGAACGAGGCCTTCTTAAGACAGTCAGCGATACATCCGCCGGGGCTTCCGGCACAGGACTTCGCGCCAAGGGCGACGCTCTGGCGGAGGACGGCAAGACGCCGCTGTACTTTGCGGCAGACGGAAGGCTGCTTGGAATAATCGCCGTGGCGGACGTCATCAAGGAGGATTCCAGAGAGGCTATTCAGGAACTGATTGGCATGGGCGTTCAGCCTGTGATGCTGACGGGTGACAACTCCCGCACAGCGAAGGCCATAGGCCGTCAGCTGGGTCTTGAGGCCATCGTTTCCGATGTGCTTCCCGACGGCAAGGAGGCCGTTATCCGCAAGATACAGGAAAGCGGCAGCACCGCCATGGTGGGCGACGGCATAAACGACGCGCCGGCTCTTACCAGGGCAGACATAGGCGTGGCCATAGGCGCAGGCGCTGACGTGGCCATCGATGCGGCTGACGTGGTCCTGATGAAGTCCAGTCTGAAGGATGTGGCGGGTGCCATACGCCTTTCCAGGCAGGTCATCAGAAACATCCACGAGAACCTGTTCTGGGCGTTCTTCTACAACGCCATCGGCATACCCATCGCCGCAGGCGCGCTGATCCCGCATTTCGGGATCACCCTGAATCCCATGTTCGGGGCTGCGGCCATGAGCCTATCCAGCTTCTTTGTGGTGAGCAATGCCCTGAGACTGAATTTCTTCGACATCTTCTCGAAGAAGCGCGACAGCAAGTATCAGCTGGCTCCGCTGCCTGATTTCCTGAAGGCAGGCGCTGTCAGCGCAGAGGAGGCTGCAGAGCTCATGAGGACCGAACCCTGTCCGGTGCCGGACGCGGACGCATATGAAGCCGGATCCGCAGGCGGATCTCAGATGGATGAGGCTGCAGGATCGGCAGCAGCTGCAGGAAGCATCGGCAGCCTGGCTGCAAAAGATGAAATCGTTAACTCAGGCGGCGCAGGACCGTCAGAAGACAATAAAACAAAGGAAGGAGCAGAGATCTTGAAGGTAGTAGTAAATGTAAACGGCATGATGTGCCAGAACTGTGTAAAGCATGTAAAGAAAGCCCTTGAGGGCATGGAGGGCGTAGCGTCTGCGGATGTCTCTCTGGAGAACAACAACGCTGTTGTAGATATCGCCAGCTGGATCCCCGAGTCTGCATTCAAGGCAGCCATAGAGGATGCTGGCTACGAGTTTGTGAGCGCAGCTCCCGCGGAAAGCGCAGCGCCGAAGAGGCTGGTAAGCGTAAACGGCATGATGTGCCAGAACTGCGTAAAGCATGTGAAGAAGGCTCTGGAAGGCATCGAGGGCGTGGAATCCGCTGATGTCTCCCTGGAGAACAACAATGCTGTCATCACCCTCAGCGGGGAGGTGTCCGATGACATCATAAAGGCCGCCATCGAAGACGCCGGCTACGAATTCGTCAGCGCCACCGCGTGCTAGAAAAGCATAATAAAACGCCTGAGCATAGTGCTCAGGCGTTTTTGATTGCCATGTATTACAGGCTCTCTTCCTTTACGATCTGCTCGGATACTGCTTTGCGCAGCTGATAGAGCTTCTCAGCCTCAGCCTGGTCTTTTGCCTTGATGGAGTAGTAGAACTTGATCTTGGGTTCGGTGCCGGAGGGACGCACTGCCAGCCAGGAGCCGTCGGCGTAGCGGAAGCGGAGCACATCCGCGGGAGGCATGCCATCCATGCCGTCCTTGTAGTCCAGCATCTCCTCTATGCCGTCCATCAGTCCTGTGCCTGCTGCCCTCATGCGGGCGCTGATATTCTTTATGCTCTGAGCCCCGTCTTTGCCCTTTAGAGTGTAGGAATCCACCTTGTCGAGGAAATATCCATAACGTGCGTAAAGATCGCTCAGAACGGCTGTGAGAGGCTTCTGGAGGGCTTTGTAGTACGCTGCCATCTCGGAGAGCAGCAGAGCTGCAAACACTGCATCCTTGTCTCTTGCATAGGTGCCGGAAAGGAAGCCGTAGCTCTCCTCAAAGGCGAAGAGGAAGTCCTCCGGATCCTTTGTCATCTGCTCGCCTATGTACTTGTAGCCTGTAAGAGTTGCAACGCCGCGGACGCCGTTTTCCTTAGCTACAGCAAAGCTCATCTGTGTGGATACGATGGAGGATACGAAGTAAACGTCCCTGGGGAGCTTGTCCTCTCTTCTTTCGATCAGGTAGTTCAGCAGCAGGGTGCCGATCTGGTTTCCTGTGAAGAGTACGAACTCACCGTTCTCATCTCTTGCGGCCAGGCCCATGCGGTCGCTGTCCGGGTCGCTGCCGATGACGATGTCTGCGCCTTCGGCCTTAGCCTGCTCGATGCCGGGCATCATGGCTTCTGCAAACTCGGGGTTGGGAGCCGCAAGGCCGGGGAAATTGCCGTCAGGGCCCTTCTGGGATTCCACCAGGCTAACGTTCTTATAGCCCTGCTGGTCCAGTATTCTGAGGACAGGGACAAGTCCTGCGCCGAACAGCGGAGTGTAAACTATTTTAATGGCGTCCTTTGCCTCCTGGGGCAGGGGATTGGCGGTCTTGGCGACTGCGTCGATGAAGCGCTGCATCTCTTCCATGCCAAGGTCTTTGAGCAGGCCCTTTTCCCTGGCCTCAGCCTCGCTGATGGACTTTATCTCTTTATAGCTCAGTTCCTCGTAGTGCTTTGTGATGGCATTCGCATCCTCGGTCAGCACCTGGCAGCCGGTCTCATCGTAGGCCTTGTAGCCGTTGTATTCCTTGGGGTTGTGGCTTGCAGTCACCACCACGCCGCCCACGCAGTTCAGGTCCCTTACGGTAAAGGACAGAAGAGGCGTTGCGGAGACCAGGGTGTATAGCTTTGCGGGAATGCCGTAAGCTGCAAAGGTCATGGCTGTCTCGTAGGCATATGGCTGGGAGTTGTTTCTGGAGTCCCAGGCCACGGCCACGCCCTGCTTTGCGCAGGCTTCCTCGCCGTGCTTTTCCTTCAGCGCCAGGGCGAAAGCCGCCGTCGCCTTGCGTATGTTGTATTTATTCATGCGGTTGGAACCCATGCCCATGACGCCGCGCATGCCTGCGGTACCGAACTCCAGATCTCTGTAGAATCTGTCCTCGATCTCTTTCTCATCCTTCAGCGCTGCCAGCTCGGCTCTGTCCTCTGCATCAAAATAGCTGTCATTCAGCCATTCGTTATATCTTGCTTTGTAGTCCATATATCTCTCCTTGAAAAATTATATGACACATATCTGGCCATCATTATTATTCTATCATATTTTCTGTATGCTTCAATCTGCTATTTTGAAGAAAGCATTTCTTCCAGCTTTATGAGGGCTCTTCCCCTGTGGCTTATTGCGTTTTTATCGTCATCCGAAAGCTCCGCAAAGGACTTCCATTCACTGTTGGGCTGAAGCAGCGAGTTGTCCCTGAGCACATCCTGGGGCAGCGCGCCTTTTACAGGTATCATGTCCGGGGCGAAGATGGAATCGTAGCCGAAACCGTGTTCTCCCCGCTCGAGGCTCAGCATCCGGCCGCTGCATTCGCCTGTGGCCTGAAGCTTTTTTCCGTCCGGCCAGACCATGGTCAGCACACAGATGAATTTTGCGCTCCGCTGCTCAAAGGGCAGGCCTTCAAGAAGCCGCAGAGTCTTTACCCGATTGTCAGCCTCGCTGCAGTTCTCACCTGCGAACCTGGCGGAATAGACTCCCGGAGCGCCGTCAAGAGCATCGATCATAAGTCCGGTATCGTCTGCTACCGCAGGCTCTCCCGTGAGTCTGCATACAGTTTCGGCCTTTATAAGGGAGTTCTCCTCGCAGGTGGTACCGGTCTCTTCGATCTCCAGGTCCGCCAGCCCAACGTCTGCAAGTGATGTCAGCTGCATGCCGAAAGCCTCTAAAACAGCGTTGATCTCTTTGATTTTGTGTTTATTTTGTGTAGCCGCTATAATTCGCATTTGAGTTCTCCTGATTATGTGTTATACTATATATTGAATCATTTTAATCAAAAAGTGCTTAATGCCACAAGATGAGCCTCCCGGGGCCGTCGATTAAATATATATCATTTCACAGACAAAATCAATCTATGGAGGGCCGGCATATGAAGAGGATAATTAGTATAGCCTTGTGTTTAGCGCTGATGCTGTCGATATCTGCCGTGCCTGCATACGCCGTCACACCCGAACCATCGAGGATGGAAGCGGAAGCCTATATGCTGCTGGACATGCGCACCGGAAAGGTGCTGCTCCACCAGAACGAGGAGCTGGAGCTCGAACCTGCAAGCACCACAAAAATGGTGACGGGCATCATTATCATCGAAGAGATGGAGAAAAATCCGGGGCTTAAGGAACGCACGCTTGTGGCTGACGCAGAGGTGGTCAAGACCGGAGGCACCAGCCTGACCTTCAAGGAAGGGGAGGAGATCAACGCCTGGGATGCTCTGAACGCCCTGCTGATCGCTTCCTGCAACGACTGCGCCGTGCTCTTCGCCAAGACTATTTCCGGCAGTGTGCCTGCATTTGTCGAGCGCATGAACCAGAAGCTGCTGGAGATCGAGGCTGTCATCGACGGCGAGACCGTGGGCGTCACACATACTCAGTTCATGAACCCCCACGGGCTGCACGACGAAGGACATTATTCCACTGCAAAGGATCTGGCTGTAATAGCCATGTACTGCATGCAGAATGAGACCTTCCGCCAGATAGTCGGCACCAGCGAATACACCATCCCCAAGTCCAACAAGTGGGATGCCAGGGAGATAGTCAGCACCAACAAGCTGCTGGCAGACGACACCACCCAGATGTACGTCTACAACGACAAGATCAGCACCAAGTACGAGGGCACCTTCGGTGTCAAGACCGGTTTTACGACCCCTGCGGGCGGCTGCCTTGTGGCGGCAGCGGAGCGCAAGGGCGAAGGCGACCAGGCCGGCACCATGCTGATGAGTGTCGTGATGAAATCCGGACAGCTGAGCCGCTTTGCGGATACCCACAAGCTGCTGAACTGGGGCTTCGAGAATTACTATACATATAAACCGGTGGAAAACGGCAGCGACGCGGGAACTCTTGCAGTCAAGCGCGGCGCGGTCAAGGAAGTGCCCCTGAGGACCGAGGGCGAGTTTTACATCATACTCCCGCGGGATGCTTCCACCAGCGTCATCAGCACCGAGACCCATCTGAGCGATATGGTCACGGCGCCTGTGACGGAGGGGACCAAGCTTGGGACCATCGATATACTTGAGGGCGGAGAATTAAGAGGCACTGTTTCCGTTGTGGCTGCTGCTACCGTTGAGAAGGGCGGCCCGCTGTCTGTCTTCGGCATAGACGATGCGACGGCGCACAAGATATTCGTGGGCATCATAGCAGGTTTTGTGACTCTTATTGTTGCCTTTGTCGCCTGGGTCATCTGGGCCCGCCATCAGACCAAGGTCAAAAAAGCCCGCAAAGCCGCCAGGATCAAGGCTCTCAGGGAAGAGGAAGCCCGCCGCAGAGCCATGTGGGAGCGCAATTACGACGAGCAGAGACGCAACAGAGAAGAATAGATGTTTGATATTCAGGCTGAACTGAAAAAACTGCCCGACAGTCCCGGAGTCTATCTCCACAAGGACAGGTACGGGCAGATAATTTATGTAGGAAAGGCGATCTCCCTGAGGAAAAGGGTGCGCCAGTATTTTCAGTCGTCCAAAAATCAGGCGCCCAAGGTCCGCTCCATGGTGGAGCACATAGCCGAGTTCGATTACATCACCTGCGGCAGCGAGATGGAAGCTCTGATGCTGGAGTGCAATCTCATAAAGCAGTATGAGCCGAAGTACAACATACTGCTGCGGGACGACAAGACCTATCCATATATCAAAGTGACCCTGGGAGAGAATTACCCCAGGATACTGAAGACCCGCCGCATAGTAAACGACGGGTCGAAGTATTTCGGGCCTTATCCCGATGCGGGGGCTGTGAATACCATAATAGAGCTGCTGAACGATCTCTACAGTCTTAAGCGCTGCTCTGCCGCAGCATTCCCCGCGGGCTTCAGCCCCTGTCTTAATTTCCACATAAAGCGCTGCAGAGGCATATGCCAGGGCAATGTGCCCAAAGAGGAATACATGCAGAGCGTGGAAAAGGCCATGGAGTTCCTGCAGGGCAAGAATCACGAGCTGCTGGACAGGCTGCAGCAGCGCATGGAGGCGGCAGCGGAGGCGCTGGAGTTTGAGGATGCGGCCAGATACAGGGACTATATAAACGATGTGAATACCCTGGCAGAGAAGCAGCGGGTAGTGCTTGCAAGACCTGAGAATCTTGACATCGTGCTGCTCAGCCAGGGGCTTTCCGGGGCTCATGCAGTGCTCTTTACGGTCCGCGAGGGCAAGCTTTCCGGCCGTGAGAGCTTTTATCTGGGCGAGTTTTCCGTAGAAAGCCGCGAAGAGATAGTCGCCGAGTTCATTAAACAGTACTACTATGCCAACGTTATGGTGCCAAAGGAGATCTTGGTGGACAGGCTGCCCAAGGATGCGGCTCTGCTGGAAGACTGGCTGAGCAATCAGAAGGGCAGCAGGGTGAGCCTAACGGCTCCTGCAAGGGGCGAAAAGAGGGCTCTCATGGATCTGGTCCGCAAGGATGTGGATCAGATGCTCAAGGATCTTGATGAGCGGACCCGCCGTCAGCTGGAAAAGGAACAGGCGGTGCAGCTGGGGCTGGCCCAGCTCCTGGGAGAAGAGCAGGCTGAAAAGACGCACAGGATAGAGCGCTATGATATCTCACATCTCGGCGGTCTCGATGCCGTTGGCGCAATGGTGGTGTTCTACGACGGAAAGCCGCTGCGCAAAGCCTACAGACGCTTTAAGATCAAGACTGTGGAGGGCGGAAACGACGACACCGGATCCATGCAGGAGGTGCTCTTCAGGCGCTTTTCCAGGGCGTTGGAGGGTGATCCTTCATTCAGCGAGCTGCCGGATCTTATACTTATGGACGGCGGCATAGGCCAGGTCCATGCAGCCGAAGCGGTGCTGAAGGCTCTTAAGCTGGACAGCATACCCGTGGCAGGCCTTGCAAAGGACGACAAACACCGCACCAGAGCTCTTATTTTCAGAGAAGAGGAGCTGCCTCTTAAGGGCAGGCAGGAGCTTTTCGCTTACTGCGGCACCATACAGGAGGAGGTGCACCGCTTCGCCATAAACTATCATCACAACCTCCGGGGCAAGTCCATGAGCCGTTCTGTGCTCGACGGCATACCGGGTATTGGTGAAAAGCGCAAACTGGCGCTGCTTTCAGCCTTTGGGAGCGTCGATGCCATAAAGGCGGCCGGCGCGTACGAGCTTTCGCAGGCTCCCGGCATGAACCTCAAAGCCGCAGAGGAAGTGGTGAAATACTTCGCAAAGCAGGATGAAGAGGCGGCAAATCGGACAAAGCCCGAAGTTGAGATCGACGAAAACGTCGACTATTCATCCCCAGGCGGCATAGGCAGGCAGATCTCGCTGCCGGCAGTGGACGAAGACGGAGTTATAATATGAAAAAACTGTTTATCGCATCTGACATACATGGATCTTCAAAGTACTGCAGGCTGATGCTGGAGGCCTTTGAGAGGAGCGGAGCGCAGAAGCTGCTGCTCCTTGGGGATCTGCTTTACCACGGAGCAAGGAACGATCTTCCCGATGGATATGAGGTGAAGCAGGTTTTTGCCATGCTCAACAAGTACAAAGACCGCATACTTGCGGTCAGGGGCAACTGCGATTCCGAGGTAGACCAGATGGTGCTGGATTTCCCAATAATGGCGGAGTACGCAGTCCTGACTCTGGAAGCGCCTGCGGAAGCAGATCCTGAAAAAGCCGGCGATGATGAAAAAGCAGCCAGCGGCGATGCCACGGATGAACGCATCATCACCGTTTTCGCACACCACGGCCATCACTTTGACGAGAACCATCCCATGCCCCTTGGCATGGGCGAGATAATGCTCTGCGGCCACACCCATGTGCCGAAGGATGCAGACCACGGCAGCTTCGTATATCTTAATCCGGGCTCCGTCTCCATCCCGAAGGGCGTCAGCCGTCACAGTTATATGATCTATGAAGACGGTGTTTTCAGCTGGCACGACCTTCTTACCGGCGAAAAATACCATGAATTCAGGCCTTAAGGGCATTTTAAGAAAGGCAGAACCATGCCAAATCCTGCACAGCACATACTTAATGATGCGCAGCGGAAGACCGTCGGAAGCATAGTGGATGTTTACGGCGACGGTACTTTCTATGCCATGGAAAACTATGCGGATTACAGGCTGGAGGAGATAATAAAGGACAGCTGGAGCGATTATGGAGCGCTTAGGAGCCGCCTGGATAAGCTTCTGC
>JAFRWH010000337.1 GCA_017438085.1 Bacillota bacterium | reverse complement strand
GAATCGTAAAAAAACTCGATTTCGAGGGCGGAAAATATATCGAGACCAAGGTTTTTCCCGTCTATACTAATGGAAGCTATACTCTTGCAAGGGTCGAGCTTATAACCGGCAGGAGCCATCAGATCAGAGCTCATCTCGCAAGCATAGGCCATCCGCTGGCGGGTGACACCAAATACGGAGGCAGAGCCGTAAGGCTGGCTGGAAGCGACGAGGCGCTGCTCAGCACTCAGCTGCTGCATGCGTGGCGCATGGATTTTAAGGAACCCCCTGCTCCGCTGGACTATCTGGCAGGGGCAGCCATAGTCGCCCCTCCGGGAAGAGATTTCAGCCGCATCTGCGAAAAGCTGCTAGGAAAAAGCCCTGAAGAATTAGGCTTCTAAGCCACAGGAGAGATAAATGAAACTCAGCGAAAATATCATCGAATGGATCAAAGACATAGCGATCGCGGTTCTCGCCGCAATACTTATACTGCAGTTCATACAGCCTACCATCGTGCAGGAGCACTCCATGGAGAACACTCTGCATGAAAACGACTACGTATTCGTAAGCAAGCAGTCATATAAGATCTTCGGAAGCCCCCAGAGAGGAGACATAATAGTCTTCAACAGCGCACTTACCACAGTGAGCGGTTCAAAAAAGATGCTGGTAAAGCGCATAATCGGCCTGCCCGGAGATACTGTAGAGATCAAAAAGGGCGTCGTGTATGTCAATGGAGACCCCGTAGATGAGACCTACACCAAAGATGGCTATACCGCCACCGAGATGGACGCCGTAAAGGTCAGCTCGAATCATCTGTTCGTCATGGGTGACAACAGGCAGAACAGCGCGGACAGCAGAAGCGAGTCCATAGGACAGGTAAGCCTGGATGACGTAGTGGGAAAGGTAGTGCTAAGAGCCTTCCCCTTCAATGCTTTCGGAAAGGTAGAATAAACATCAAAATGCCCCAGACAAAACTGGTATCAAACAACAAAAAAGCCTACCACGAGTACTTCATAGAGGAAACCTACGAAGCCGGAATTGAGCTTACGGGCACAGAGATCAAGTCCGTAAGGGCCGGCGGTGTTTCGCTGTCTGAAGCTTATGCCAAGGTGGAAGGCAGCCAAGTGATAGTCTACGGCATGAACATAGCCCCTTACGACAAGGGGAACCGCTACAACAAGGAGCCGCTGAGGCCCAAAAGGCTGCTGCTCCACAGACAGGAAATAAGAAAACTCATAGGCTATACCACCCAGAAGGGGCTCACGCTTATCCCCACAAAGGTGTATATAAACGAAAAAGGCCTTGCCAAGCTGGAACTTGGGGTAGCCAGAGGCAAGAAGCTCTACGACAAGAGGGCCGACATCGCCAGCCGCGATGCCAAAAGGGATATTGACAGAAGGATAAAGGACAGGGGAAGAGATGAATAAGATCAAGGATATAATTTACGACTTCAATGACATCTTCGTCATTCTTCTTATAATTGCGCTGACCGCCGGAGTACTTTTCTGGAGGATAGACCGCATCATGGCCTATCCCGAATATCTGGAAAGCCAGAAGGGAGAGACTCTGAATCTGGATACAGACCTGAGCGGACTCAGCCTCAAGCCGGAAGCGGTGGACAAGAACATGAACGACGATCCGGGAGATATCGAAGCAAACTGGGAGAACCTGAGCTCCGAGGAAGCCATTGAGGCAAAAGAAAGCGATGTAGGTGACGGCACCCAGCCCCAGCCTCAGGGCAATACTCAGACCGGAGAAGCTGCTCAGCCCACCGAAGGAGCCGTTCAGACCGGAGATTCCCAGGGCAGCACCGGCACCGATATTCCCGGAGGACTGCCGGGCGGTAAGACCGGCGAAGGCGAGTATGTAACATTCACCGAAGTCAAGTTTACTGTACCCAAGGGAGCCAGCGGCACCAGAGTGGGAAATCTGCTGGAGGAAGCTCAACTGGTTGAATCCAAACAGGCCTTCGTGAATGCTCTCATAGCGGCAAAGAGGGAAAACCGCCTGCAGGTAGGTACCTTTACCATTCCAGCAGGATCTACAGTAAACGATATAGTGGAAATACTTACAAAGTAAGAGTGCATAAAAAGCGCGGTCTCAAAGGGGCCGCGCTTTTTATGTTGCCGAAATTACAGGACAAAACATTTATAAATATCCTTTATAGCATTGATTTCAACACATTTTCTGATAAGGCAGAGGCCCTCAGCGCAAGGGCTTCGTCT
>JAFRWH010000336.1 GCA_017438085.1 Bacillota bacterium | reverse complement strand
GGCACGTCCATCTCGTATTCCGGGTATTCCAGCGCCACTTCGATCTCGCCTATGCTTTCCTCAAGGCGCCGGCTCATCTCCTTCAGCTCTGCTGAAAACCTTCCGTCCAGCTGCTTCTCCGCGGCGGCTCTGGAGCCCTCCGTGCGGGCATTTATGATGTCCATGACGCCCTCCGCCTCCGCAAGGTCTATCCTTCCCCCCAGAAAAGCCCTCTTGGTGAACTCTCCCGGGTTCGCCGGGCGCACTCCTGAGGCGAAAAGTTCCTGTAAAATGCTCCTCATCACAGCCATGCCCCCATGGCAGTTCACCTCCACCACGTCCTCGCAGGTGTACGTGGCGGGAGCGGACATTTTACCAAAGAGACATTCGTCAAGGACCTTCCCGCTGGCGGGGGACACTGCATAGCCGTGGCGCAGGCTGTGGGAAGGCAGCGCGTCGAAGACCTTCGCCGACGCAGCCTCATCGGATGACAAAGAAGCCCTGAAGATCTTCTTTGCTGCTGCAAACGCTTCAGGGCCGCTTATCCTTATTATTCCTATACCGCCTTTGCCGGCCGGTGTGGAGACCGCGGCAATGGTGTCACCGGTATCATCTCTCACTTTCTCTTCCTTTTAACCTGACGACCACGTATCTTCTGGGCTCTTCGCCTGAGCTGGTGGAATCCAGTTCGGGATACTCGGAAAGCGCAGCGTGGACGATCTTTCTCTCATAGGAAGGCATGGGATCCATGGAAACAGGCCTTCTGTATCTCCTGACTCTGTCAGCGGCGCGTCTGGCCATGAACTCCAGCTTCGCCTGTCTTTCCTTCTTGTAGTTCTCGATGTCCAGAGAAACTCTGGTGTATTCTTTCCTGCCCTGGTTGAGGATCAGGTTGGCAAGGTACTGTATCGCGTACAATGTCTCGCCGTGGCGGCCGATCAGTGTGCCCACGTCTGTTCCGACTATGCGGGCGTCAATTCCTTCTTCGGTCTCGCCCATCTCCAGTGTGGCGTCTATCTGGGCTGCCTCTATGATCTTGTTCAGGAACTCTGTGACAGTCTCCATATTGGAAAATACTCTTGTGACTCTCACTCTGGCGTTCTTGCCGCCAAACAGCCCGAGCACAGCCTTTGTGCCCTCTTCAAGCACTTCCACCTTGACACTGTCTATATCTGTCTGGAGCTCGTCCAGCGCCAGCTGTACGGCCTCGTCGACCGTCTTGGCTTCTTTTTCAACATAATTTGGCATTACAGTCTTCCCTCTTTCTGTTTGGCTATTACTTTATTGATGATCAGCGTCTGTACTATGGTCAGGAGATTGCTCACTGTCCAGTACCAGCCCAGGCCTGCCGGGACTGTAAAGGCGATGACCAGTGACAGCAGAGGCATTGCCTTCATAAGCAGCCCTGAGAAATCAAAGCCCTTTCTGCCCTCTGTCTTTTTCTGTTCCTTTTTCGCTTTGCGCTGCGCGGATGTGGTGATGAACTGCAGAAGCACCGCGGATCCGAATGAAAGCAACGGTATGAATATCAGCGGCCAGTATGTAGGCCACTGATCCCATCCGGTAAACAGTATGGACGGTGAATCTCCCAGATTGAAGATCCCGAAGAAGTCCATGTTGATGACCTGAGCCTTTGTGATGTGCTGGCTCACAGATCCCAGCACCGCTTCATTTGTCATCAGCGTCTTGTTAAGCACCAGCTCATCCACTATGTTGTTGTTAATAACTGCCGGAGCCACGGACTTGACCGCCTCAGCGATAGTCTTGATGGTGGCGGCCGCTATTCCGGAAATATAGGTAAGCGGCTGGCGGATGATCTGATAGAGCACCAGTATCAGCGGGAACTGTATCAGCATGGGCAGGCAGCCTGCTGTCATGCTGATGTTGTGCTTGGCGTAGAGCTTCTGCTGCTCTTCGGCCATCTTGTTTCTGTCGTTGGCATAAGTGCGCTGCAGCTCCTGAAGCTCAGGCTGGATCTCCTGCTGCTTTATCATGCTGCGCTGTTGCTTTATCTGCAGCGGCATAAGGAGCAACTTAATCAGAATAGTAAATACAACTATCGCGAGCGCGTAATTCTCAAACGCCAGATACTTGTATATGAATTCCATCATTATGCCGAATGGCTTTGCCAGAAAATCGAACATCTTAACTCCTAATTAATGTAAAATCTCAGTCAGGTCACGGGATCGTATCCGCCCTTGCTCACGGGATTGCACCTGAGTATGCGCCATATGGCTTTCAGGGAGCCCTTGAGCGCTCCGTATTTCTCAATTGCCTGCAGAGCGTACTCCGAGCAGGTAGGGTAGAATTTACACCTGTCTCCCAGATGCGGCGATATCTTACGCTGGTAAAATCTTATACCCCTGCATAAAAGGCCTTTCATCTGTCCTCCGATCCCTTTATCAGATCCAGTCGCTTGAGAATACGG
>JAFRWH010000335.1 GCA_017438085.1 Bacillota bacterium | reverse complement strand
TTCGGGAAATGGATCAGATCTCAGATAGGGATGCTCTTGAGTGGCTTTTCTGGCAGGGCTTTGATCATGGGAATGACCGGGAAGCGTTTGCACGTTCGCAGGACCATGTTCCTCATGTCAGAAAGCATTTCAACAAAGCCTTGTGTCTTTCCGCTGTGGATCCTTCCGGAGAGCCGGTATCGCATTGCTCCCTCTGGTTTCATCCGGATACGGACTACGCCTATGTGGAGCCGGTCTGCACGATTCCGGGCTATCGCGGTAAGGGCATTGCCTCGGCGCTTTTTTCAGAAGCATTTTCCCGTGCTAAAGCGTTAGGAGCAAAGGTAGCCTATGTGATTTCCGATCTTCCGTTTTATGAGAAGCTCGGCTTTGAAAAAACGCAGCAGTACACGTTTTACCGAAAAGAAAAGTGATGGTATGTGGACGATAAAGTTCATGTTGGTGTGGAAGGCAGTAAGGCCGCAGGTATGACACCGGTTCTGTATATGAATGAGCTGAATAACTATGATGAGATTCCAAACGATACGATTGTAATTGATGATTTGTTAAAACTCCTGGATTATATATCTTAAAATATGAAATCTTGTTAGTATACGAACAGTTGCTGCAAGTGTTTCCTACAGTGTTTGAAAGCGAAAAGACTGATAAAGGTCTTTTCGCTTTTTGTATTAACTTCCTGATCCAAATGTAAATAAGCTTGATTTTTCTGATTCTTTGCAGGTATAATCATATGATTAAGTTAGCAATTGCTAACCATATCGTGCCTATATTTTTTTAACCAGATATTTCAGGTATCTAATTATGCAGTGTTTTCAGGACCCTGCAAGATGACAGAGAGATGCGGAGATATTAAGGAGGCATATGTGAAATACCATATTGAAAAGAACACTGTTCAGGAAACGCTGGTCATACCACTCTTCGGGCGGCTGGTCTGCTCAGAACATTTTCCGGAGCTGTTTTCGGATCCTGAAGCCGCGCGGATATGCGATTCTCTGGACTATGATTTCGCTGATAAACGAAAGAAGATGGAATCGCCCGCCGGACTCTTCGGCGCGCTGGAGGTGGCTCAGCGGCAGTTCGATCTCCGGTGCGAAGTCGAGGCTTACCTTGAGGACCATCCGAACGCAGCCGTTGTCAATCTTGGCTGCGGGCTGGACGATACCTTCAGCAAGTGCGATAACGGCCTGTGCCATGGCTATAATATCGATCTGCCGGATGTTATAAAGCTCAGGAACGAATTGCTGCCTGCAGGTGAGCGGGAGCAGAACATAGCCTGCGACCTGAACAATCACTCGTGGATGGATCGGATCGATGCCTCGGGCGGAGCGGTATTCTTTGCTGTAGGCGTTTTCTATTACTTAAGGACTGCGGATGTGAAGCGTCTTTTTTCGGCAATGGCAGAGCGCTTCCCGGGAGCAGTGCTGGCTTTCGATTCCTGCAACGAACGCGGCGCAAAACTGATGCGAAAGACCTGGCTGAAGGAGGCCGGGATCACTGATGTCAGCGCATTTTTCTCCCTCGAGGATGAGTCTGAACTGAGGACATGGAGCGATAAGTTTTCTTCTGTCACAGCCAGAAGCTACATGCGGGGATATCGGGATATCTACGGGAACGTCGGCCTGTTCCATAAGCTTATGATACGCTTCTGTGACAGCCTTGTGAGGATGAAGATCGTAAGGATCGAATTCGCTTAGCGCGATGATCAGTGCATTCTGATGCACAAAAAGAATTACAGTTATAAAGAAAGCGGGGGTCAGTAAATGAACAAAATAACGATCGGGATCGATGGTATGATGTGTGGTATGTGCGAGGCTCATGTCTGCGATGCTATACGCAAGGCCGTTCCTTCTGCAAAGAAGGTTTCGGCTTCCAGAACCAAAAAGGAGGCATCGTTCCTGACAGAAGAGACAGTGGATGCTGCAGCTCTGAAGGCTGCAATAGATGAGACCGGTTATGACTGGCTGGGCATTGAAACGGTCCCATATAAAAAGAAAGGTCTGTTCGGACTGTTATGAAGACCGTGATCTGGGGACTTCTGATCCCCTTTATCGGCACGGCAGCCGGCGCCGCCTGCGTATTCTTTCTGAAAAAGGATCTCAGGACCGGAGTACAGCGCGCGCTGACCGGTTTTGCTGCAGGGGTAATGGTTGCGGCATCCATCTGGAGCCTTATAGTGCCTGCCATTGAACAGTCTGCGGACAAGGGCAGATTTGCCTTTATGCCGGCGTTCGCCGGTTTCTGGCTGGGCATTCTGTTTCTGCTTCTGCTTGACCACATAATACCGCATCTTCACAGAGGCATTGATCAGGCGGATCAGACTGAAGGACCGAGAAGCAGCCTGAACAGAACTGTCATGATGGTGCTTGCCGTAACGCTGCACAATATCCCCGAGGGTATGGCCGTGGGCGTGGTCTATGCCGGCCTGTTCTCGGGTTCAGCCAATATCACGGCGGGGGGAGCGCTGGCGCTGGCGCTTGGCATCGCCATACAGAACGTTCCGGAAGGAGCTATCATTTCCATGCCCCTATATGCAGAGGGGAAAAGCAAGCTCAGATCCTTCTGGCTCGGAGTCATGTCCGGCGCTGTTGAGCCGGTCTTCGGCGGGCTCACAGTACTTGTTGCAAGTCTGGTAGTACCTGCCATGCCGTATTTTCTGTCCTTTGCTGCAGGCGCCATGCTATATGTTGTGGTGGAGGAACTGATTCCGGAGATGTCTGCGGGAGAACATTCCAATATCGGTGTCGTCTTTTTTGCTGTAGGCTTCAGTCTCATGATGGCGCTGGATGTGGCGCTGGGCAAAAAGCCAG
>JAFRWH010000334.1 GCA_017438085.1 Bacillota bacterium | reverse complement strand
ATGTTCAAAGGCTATAACGTGATATTTATCACCATGGAAGCCTTTGATTCCCTTGCTGTCTCAGAGGAATATACGCCAACTCTCTATAAGCTGATGCACGAGGGCTTTGTGTTCAACAATTTCTACAGCGCTCTGCATTTTACCAGCACATCCAACGGTGAGTGCCAGCATCTGCTGGGTCTGTATCCTAAAAACGGACAGCCTATAAGCATGGCAAGGACCGGAGAGCTGGGCACCAACTGCTATTTCTCTCTGGCGCAGCAGCTGGGCCGTCTTGGATATGCCAACTACGGTTATCACAACAACTGGGATCTTTACGAAAGAGCGGACTCTCACAAAAATCTGGGCTACAACTGGCGCTGGTGCGGCAGGGGCATGCTCTACGAGGCCGACCGTTACGGCAATCTGCGCTGGCCGCAGAAGGATACATTCATGATCGAGCATTCCACCGATATGGACGACTGGATGGAGTCCGATCAGCTCTTCAATATCTACTACCTGACTGTTTCAGGCCATACTCCATACTCCTGGAACTGGGTCTGCAATCAGTACAAGGATCGGCTGACCGATGCGCCCTGGACCGATACCACCAAGGCTTATGTGGCTACTGTTATTGAGGTTGACAGGGCTCTTAAGATACTGCTGGACAAGCTGGAAAAGGCCGGAAAGCTGGATAATACCCTTATTATCGCATCTCCCGACCATGTGCCTTATACGGCAGTTGAGAACATGGGAGAGCTGGCGGGCAAGGATTTCGGAACCTCAGAGGCTGCGGAATCCATCAACGAAAGGCTGCTGGATCTTGAACTCTACAGAAACGGTCTGATAATCTGGAGCGCATCCATGGAAGAGCCGGTGCAGGTCGACAAGGTCTGCTGCCAGGTGGACATACTGCCCACAGTATCCAATCTTCTGGGACTGGAATACGATTCAAGAATGCTCGGCGGCACTGACATTCTTTCGGATTCAGAAGGACTGGTAGTATTCTCAAGCCGCTGCTGGCGCACAGATAAGGGCTTCTATAACCGCTTCACAGAGACCTTCACCCCGAACGAAGGCATAGAGATGACGGAAGAAGAGACTAAAGCCTATGTGGACCGCATCAGGACAGTCGCAAGCTGCAGGCTCAATATGACTGCGCGCATAATAGAGAACAATTTCTACAGCACAGTATTTGGTGAAGAAGGGCGCATCAAAGGAAACTTTACAGATAAGACAGGCGCCTATGTGCCTCCCGCAGAGCCTGAACCAAAGCCGGGAGACGGCCAGACTCAGGGCGGCGAAGGCAGTCAGACACAGGAAGAACCACAGGAAAGAGAGATCCATCCCAGGATCAGATAATGCGATCTGGAGGGCAATATGGAAGGCTGGAAAAAACTGCAGAACAGCAGGACCCTGCTGAACCTGGCTATCTTTTCTTCGATAGTCACCACGCTTATGGGCATACTGTACCACTGGGAGACCGATGGTATACTGCTCAAGATCCTTCTGATAATTGAAAACACCATAAAGGCCTTTACCTTCCGTCCGACCATCTCACTGGAGGCTGCGCAGAACTTTATCGATGCAGATCCGGTATGGTATAAGGTCATAATCGGCTATTTTTACATGCTGGTGGTATTCATCGCGCCTTACTGCACCTTTTCCGCTGCCTATAAGATCATCGACCGCTTCCTTCGCGTAAGAAGGCAGCTAGGTAAGGACAACAAAAAAGAGAGCATAAGCATCTTCGGAAATAACAAGGATGTAGATACTCTGATAAAGAGCATGACATCCGGAAAGAGAGCTGAAGAATACAAAGATTACAGGATAAGCCTCGTTACTGAAAAGAAGCTCGGTGACGAGGATCGCTACCGCCTGCTGAAAAACAAAGTGGCCTTCTATGAATTCGACATTCTTAAGTCGGATGCAAAGGAACTGAAGGACATACTTGGCGAGAAGCATCTCGATGCGGCGGGAGCGTCCTACATTTTCCTTATGGATGATAACTCCATGAAGAATTTCTCCCTGCTGCAGACTCTGACAGGGGAATATGACGGCATCAAGCCCGTAGGAAACAGCACTAAGATCTTCTGCCGCTGCGAGGACGACGGTGTCCTTAGGCTGATAGAATCCTATTACGATACCCCTGCGGTCTCAAAAGACGGCAGCAGGAAGCTGAAGCACAAGGACTTCGACCTGGAGATACTGGATGTTTTCGACCTTCAGATCTGGGATATGTTCATGAAGGAAGATCCAAGCTCCTACTATACAAAGGCAGGGGATATAAAGGCTCCGGATCCCGACGACTGGAAGCTCCACATGCTGATACTGGGCTTTGGAAAGCTCGGCCAGCAGGCTGCGGTGCAGGCTATGAATCTGGGTGTGTCCAGCAGCAGGAACGATATACTTATAGACGTTGTGGACTACGATGTGGACAACAAGAAGGGGCTGTTCATGAGCCGTTTCAGGCAGCATGCATTTATCCCTGAGGGAGATTCCTACATTGCCAACAGCGAGTGGGCTGATGGGCATCTTGAGCTTCGCTTCCACAACATGAACGTGCGCTACGGCGAGTTTGCACAGCTCCTGGAAAGGCTTTCGGAAGACAGTCCATTCACTTACATAGTTTCCGCTATAGACGATACTGAATCCGGCATCTTCTGTCTGACTGAGGTGCAGAAATACCTGCAGAGCAGGGGAGCAGAGGCTGTGGAACGCACGCCTGTGATGCTGCGCATAGATTCAGATCAGAGACTGCGCAAGTTTATCGAAAGCAACAGCAGCTTCTTCGGTCTGAAGAAACTGAGGCTGATCGAGGGCGTCTCGGATCTCATGAAGGTGGAGAGGATCATAGATTCGGAGTCCAATGACATCGCAAAGGAAGTGAACTTCCTTTATGACGGAATGGGTTACGAATACGGTCCGGGTACCGAGACCGATCAGGAGGCTGCATGGAACAAGCTGACGCTCTTCAAGCGTGATGCAAACAGGGCTTCGGCCTATCATCTTTTCGGCAAAGAAGCGGTGCTGAAAGCCCGCTGCGGAGAAGCTTACATAGAAGAGCTTAAGCCGCTGTTCACAGAGGGCGGTCTTTATCCCTACGAAAACGGTTCCTGGAAGTATGGTGATATAACAGACGCTGAATTCATGGAGAAGGCGAAAAAATCGCCTGTCGCCTTCGAAATGCTCAAGATGGAGCACAGACGCTGGTGCTACTACACCATGTCCTGCGGCTGGGCAAAGGGCCGTCCCATTGATAACAAAGACAAGGAGATGCGGCATGTAAATGTGTGCCTCAGC
Source organism: Bacillota bacterium (assembly GCA_017438085.1). Next base: position 1,621 of record JAFRWH010000334.1, on the reverse strand, counting down.
GACTGGGCGGAGCTTGAAAGGGATAATATCGAGTACTGCAAGTACGATCTGATGCCCCTGATGGCTATATATGAAAAGCGCATGCAGAAGAACTGAAAACAGATGAAATAAACAAAAGCTTTCGGTCATGAACCGAAAGCTTTTTATGTTGCCTTGCTTGATTCTTCCCGGCTCCTGATTCAGCTTTTTCCGCGTCTGAGTAAGAACAGAAGGACGGCAGAAAGGGCGATCGTCATCCCGTAGAGGGCAGGGTAAAGACTTTGGATCACCCAGTCTGCATAGGGGAGGGCTCTTAATGGAAGTATAGCCCAGCGCGCTGCTGCAAAAGCTGCTGCAAAAATGACTGCCCTGCCGCCGGGTCTGAAATGTTTTCCTAAGGCGAGAGCGATCACAAGAGCAATAAGGGCTCCTGCTATCTCGTAGAGCTGAGTCGGATGGACTCTGGGCGAACTCCCGTGGAGCATCGGCAGGGATTCTATGAACTGATACCTGATGGCATTCACAGGGAACACCATGCCAAAAGCTCCGCTGCTGGGTTTTCCGAAACAGCAGCCATTGCAGAAGCATCCAAGCTTTAGCAGTGCTATCCCAAGGGCTGCCGGGGCTGTGAAGGAGTCAAATACTCTGCCCGGGGATATGCGAAGAAGCATGCAGCATAGCATTATCCCTACGCATCCTGCAATCAGGCCGCCCATCAGGGAAAGCTTAGTGTATGTTATCGTCCACAGGGAAAAGCCTTCGCTGTACGCTTCGGGATTCGTAAGATAGTTGAGCAGCCGAGCGCCGGGGAGTGCAAGAGTTATTGCAATAAAAGGAAACCCCATGCTCCATAAGCCCAGATCCTGCCGTCTCAGGGACAGAGACGACAGGATAAAGCCGGTCAGACCGGCTAAAAGGGCAAAGAAGTAATAGCTTTGTATTGATATTCCAGGCAGATGGATGACCGGAAACATTTATTTCTACCTGCTCACATCCACTGAGAGTGTGACATAGTAGACTATCATGCCTTCCGAACTGACAGCGAGCTTGATATTGCTTCCGCTTATTCTTACAGCATCATCAGTGACCGCTGCTGAAAGCTTGCCGCTGCTGGGGGACTGAAGCGTTATCTCCCCGTCAGCATAGGTTCCGGTAACGGGAACGCTGTTCTCTTCATAGTCCTCTTCGTCCTTCTCGAAGAAGGTGAAGGTAATCGTGCAGGCTCCCGAGGAAGCATCGCCGGATGCGATAGTGAGTTCTCCCACAGCTCCGAAGCCTCCTTCAGCCACCATGGTGTTGAGCTCTTCATCGCATTGCGCCTGGGTCATATTCTGCAGGTCTTCACCTAAGTCTACTTTGCCGAAGCTGTCTAAATCGACGCCCTCGGCAACGGATTCCTTAAACTTGCGGAATGCCTCTTCGGATATATTGAGCTTGTGGACCTTCACGCTGCCGGAATAGTATCCTGACAGATCCGCAAATTCGGGCTCTCCCTGAATTTCTTCATCCTCTCCGGATTCGGTGGACCCGGCCAGGGGTTTACCGTCCTTCAGCCAGCTTTCGCCCGGCTCCTTGGTCAGCTCGCTACCGTCAGGAAGTGTTGCGCTTACTGAACCATCTGAATATTCGGTGACTTTGATCT
>JAFRWH010000020.1 GCA_017438085.1 Bacillota bacterium | reverse complement strand
TTCAACACCTATACCGGTATCCATGATCAGTTCCCGGATATCCCTGAGTCTGCAGGGAGTGCGGTTGATCATATATTCGCTGTCCCCGGAGCGGTACATGCGGCGAGTGATGCCTATCTCGTTGAAATCCAGAGGCAGTATATGCTCCGAATTGTCTATCACAAGGGTGACCTCCGCCATGCCCTTGGCTTTTCTGGTCTCGGTCCCGGCAAAGATCACATCCTCCATCTTGCCGCCCCGGAGCGACTTGGGAGACTGTTCGCCCAGCACCCATTTCAGAGCATCGGAAATATTGCTCTTGCCCGAGCCATTGGGCCCGACAATAGCAGTGATGCCTTCCGTCAGCTCTATGCTGACAGGGTCGGCGAAGGACTTGAAACCATTTAGTTCTATGCGTTTAAAAAACATTATTACCTCAGATCATCCAGGGCTTTGGCCGCTGCCGCAGCTTCAGCCAGCTGTTTGGACCTTCCGGTCCCCCGGCCGGTTTCCGTGCCGTCAACGAAGACAGCTGCAGTAAAGATCTTGTCGTGGGAGGGGCCGTCCTCATCCACGATCTTATATACTATGTTAACGTTTCCGCGTGACTGCAGCTTCTCCTGCAGCTCGGATTTGGCGTCTCTGCCAAGTCTTCCTTCAATGGCAAGATCTATAGTCTCTCCAAGCAGCCTGAATATGAGCGCTCTCGCAGCCTCCTGACCACCGTCAAGATAGACGGCGCCTATCAGAGCTTCTATTCCGTCGGAGATTATGGAATCCCTTTCGCTTCCGCCGCTGGATCTTTCCCCTTTTCCAAGCTGAAGCAGCTTATTAAGACCTGTCTTTTTGGCCACCGCAGCCAGGCTTCCCTCGCAGATTATCTGGGCCCGAGTCTTGGTCAGAATGCCCTCGAGCTTGTCCGGCAGCTGCCTGTACAGGTAGATGCTGACTATCTCCTCGAGTATAGCATCTCCAAGGAATTCCAGCCTTTCGTTGCTGTCAAGCGCATCTCCTGTAAGCTCGTTAGCCATGGAGCTGTGCATGAGAGCCAGTCCCAGCAGCTGCTTGTTTCTGAAGCTGTAGTCCAGTATCCTTTCGGCATCCCCTATCAGGGCATCATCCATTTCTATAGTTTTATTTCTGAAATCAAGCTTCATTTTCTTCTTTTTTCATGCTTGCCAGTATCTCTTTGGTCTTCTCGCTGATGTCGGAATCCGCAAGAGCGCTGGCTTTGATTATGGCGTTTTCAACAGCTGAAGCGGAAGATGATCCGTGGATCTTGAACACCAGACCATCCACACCCAGGATCGGAGCTCCGCCATAGCTCGAATAGTCGAACTGCTTCTTTACATTTTTCAGCTTCGGGCCGAGGAAGGCTGCGCCTATCTTTGAAGTGAGGTCCGAACTGAGAAGCTCCTTTATGTACTTCAGTATGGACCAGGCAGTACCTTCGGTGAGCTTCAGCACCACATTCCCTGTAAAGCCATCGCAGACAAGCACGTCCGCAAGACCCTTGGGGATGTCCCTGGCTTCTATATTTCCAACGAAATTTATGTTGTCAGCTTCCTTAAGGAGCTTGTAAGTCTCCTTAAGTATGGCTGTGCCCTTGCCCGGCTCTGTACCGATATTGATAAGCCCGACCCTTGGGTTTTCTATGCCGAAAGCTCTGCTGGAATAGATGCTGCCCATATAGGCAAAGTTCAGCAGATCCTTTGCCCAGCACTCCGCGTTAGCACCGGAGTCCAGCAGCACGGAGAAATGGCCCGGCTTCATAAGGTCCGGCAGAGGCGATGCAATTGCAGGCCGGTCCACTCCCTCAATACGGCCGAGTATGAAGAGACTGGCAACCATCAGCGCTCCGGTATTCCCCGCGGAAAGAGCAGCATCGGCTGTTCCGTCCTTCACCAGCTGCACGGTCTTTACCAGAGAACTGCCCGGCTTCTTTTTTACAGCCTTGACAGGGCTGTCCTCTCCGGTGATCACATCATCAGCGTTATACACTACGATGTGTCCGGGACTGTAAAGTCCCTCATATTTATCCAGTTCCGCCTGCACTTCGGCCTCCCTGCCCACAAGTACGAGCTGGGCATCGGTGCGGTCGCAGGCATGGACTGCTCCCTTTACTATCTCCATGGGGGCATTGTCGCCGCCCATCGCGTCTATAGCTATTCTCATTGAAACTCCTTTTTATTCAGATGCAATACAAAATAGCGATACGCATAAAGTATCAAGTTATTCTAACATAAAAGCCCTTCAATTCCAACAAAAAAAGCGGCTGATAACGCCGCTTTGAGTGAAGAGTTGGTGAAACTTACATGAAGCCATTTATGCCACAGGAACCTGCCGCTCGTTATGCAGGTTCTGGTTTTGTATCGGCTGATTCTGCGAATCCTGAGCCTGCTGCTGATTCTGCCTTGCCGCCCGCGGATTTCTTATGGAGTGCATCTCAAGGGGCAGTATGGAACCGGAATGATCCAGCTGCAGATCCTTGTTGATGCGGGCGCGATACTGAGGATCGGAGCTGTAACGGTCTGCAAGCTTCTGAATATTAGCTCCGGTCAGTTCTGATTCCGGCCACCTGATACATCCTATCGTCGGATATTATTACATCTACATCATAATACGGTTTGAACAGCTCTGCAAGTTCTTCAGCACTCATCAGTGGGTTTGACACTTTCGAAGCGGAACCGCTGTGATGCGCAAGCAGCGTCTCCCGGCTCATGCCATGGGCTATGGTCATGCGGCCGCCCGGTTTTGTCCATTCTGCAAGCCTTTCTATCAGAAACTTCGGGTCGTGGAAATGCGGGAAAGCATTGTAGACCACCACGGAATCGAACTGTTTACCGAAATCATAAATCTCAACGTCTCCGCAGATTATATTAACGATGGGCTTTTCGCCCTTTATCACCAGCTCGCGGTTTACCAGCGCCGCTTTTCCCCCTGCTATTTTTGCCATCTCGGGAGAAATGTCTATAGCAGTCAGAAAGCCCACATTTCGCGACAGATAATCTGGAAAGAGAACTCCTGTGCCGCAGGCTACATCCAGCACATCGGAACCCTCCCGGACACCGGCATTATCCAGTATCATAGCGATGACACGGTCATTGCGCTTCATATCCGAATCCCATCCGACTGCATATTTGTTGAAAAAGCTGATGACTTCCTGTTTTTCGATCATATTATTTACCTCTCAAAAAGCCGGCACCAATAAAGGTACCGGCTTATGTTTTAATTATCCGAGCTTGGCAAGAACGGTCTGAAGTCTTTCGGTTGTTTTTGCAAGCATGTCCTTGTAGTTGGCCAGCTTGGTGCGTTCCTCCTCGATCAGAGCGACAGGAGCCTTGGCAACGAACTTTTCGTTGGCAAGCTTGCCCTCAGCGCGGGCTACCTCCTTCTCAAGTCTGTCCTTCTCCTTCAGCAGACGCTCCTTCTCAGCGGAGAAGTCGATAAGCTCGTCGGAGGGTACGAAGATCTGGATGCCGGGAAGTGCTGCAGTGATGGTCTCTTCGTTCTCGAAGTACTTGGCCTCCTCGGCGCTCAGCAGCTCGGCGCTGGTCAGGTTAGCCAGCCTGATAATGTAGTCCAGGCCGTCGTCAACTCTTTCTTCGGCCAGAGGATCGCATACGAAGCGGGCGTTCAGCTTTCTTGAGGGAACAGCGCCTGCCTCCACGCGTATGGTCCTGATTGCCTTGATGCAGTCCATTGCGGTCTCTATGACGGACACGTCATATGAGTAATCAAGCTCCTTGACTTCGGGCCAGCTCTCCAGCATCAGGAATTCCTTGGCGCCTTCCGCCTTGGGCAGATAGCTCCAGATCTCCTCTGTGATGAAGGGCATGAACGGGTGCAGCAGCTTCAGGAGGTCCTTAAGAGTGCTTACAAGAACGAATCTTGCCGTCTTCTTGTCTTCTTCGTCATCGCTCCAGAGGCGGGCTTTTACCAGTTCGATATACCAGTCGCAGAAATTGTCCCAGATAAGACCATTGATCTTGTCTGCAGCCAGAGCAAAGTCAAAGCTCTCCATGTTTGCGGTGATGTCGGCCAGAGCGCTGTTGATGGTGGAGATCATCCACTTGTCCTCTGACTTCAGCTCTGCGCTCTTTGCGTCTGCCATGGGCAGGAAATTGCCGTTCTCATCCTTCAGATTCATGATGGCGAATCTGGAAGCATTCCAGAGCTTGTTGGCGAAGTTTCTTGCAGCCTCCACTCTTTCGTCGGTGTAGCGGATGTCGCTGCCCGGAGCGATGCCGGAAAGCAGCATGAATCTGAGCGCATCTGCGCCGTACTGGTCTATGACCTCGAGCGGATCGATGCCGTTACCAAGGGACTTGCTCATCTTGCGGCCAAGGGCGTCGCGGACCAGTCCGTGGATAAGCACGTGCTCAAAGGGGCTGGACTTCATCTCATCCGTAGCGGCGAAGGCCATTCTTGCTACCCAGAAGAAGATTATATCGTAGCCGGTTACAAGTGTGCTTGTGGGATAGAAGTACTTGAGGTCTTCTGTCTCCTCAGGCCAGCCCAGCGTGGAGAAGGGCCAGAGCTGAGAGCTGAACCAGGTGTCAAGCACGTCCTCATCCTGACGGATGTGAACGCCGCCGCACTTGGGGCATACGGTGACGGGCTCGCGGGATACTGTCATCTCGCCGCAGTCGTCGCAGTAGTAAGCGGGGATCCTGTGGCCCCACCACAGCTGACGGCTGATACACCAGTCCTTGATGTCCTCCAGCCAGTGGTTGTATATCTTTTCGAATCTTTCGGGAACAAACTTGAGTTCCTTGGTCCTTGCGATCTCAAGGGCGGGCTCTGCGATGGGCTTCATCTTAACGAACCACTGCTCGGAGATGAGGGGCTCTACCACATTGTGGCAGCGATAGCACTCGCCTGCGGGAATGGTCATCTTTTCGGTCTTTACCAGATGTCCGGCAGCTTCCAAATCGGCAACCCAAGCCTTGCGGCACTCGTAGCG
>JAFRWH010000333.1 GCA_017438085.1 Bacillota bacterium | reverse complement strand
GAGGAAGCTCCTGCTGAAGCCTAGTCAGAATCTGATCAGGAAAGTTCAAAAATCAGGTATCCGGGAGGATGCCTGATTTTCTTCGTTTTATATTGATTTCAGGAGGCGCCATGTCTGTCTACGTTATTTCGGATATTCACGGAGAGTACGGAAAGTTTGTCAGACTGCTTGAAAAGATTGGATTCGGGCCATCAGATACTCTTTTTGTGCTTGGAGATGTGGTGGACAGGGGTCCCCATCCGATAAAATGCCTGCTCAAGCTCATGCAGATGCCAAATGCCTTTTGCCTTGCCGGAAATCACGAGCTGATGGCTCTCGAATGCCTGCGCTTCCTGATGAAAGAGATAACAGATGAATCCATAGATGCCATGAGCGAAGCCAATGTAGAGGATCTGCTGCGCTGGAGGGTGAACGGCAGCGAGACCACAATGGATGAATTCTATATGCTTGACGCAGAGACTCAGCAGGATGTGATAGATTTCATGCAGGATCTTTCCGCTTACGAGGAGCTGGAGCTCAACGGACAGAAATACCTGATGGTCCATGCAGGCCTTGGTAATTTCAGTCCCGACAGGGCTCTGGAGGACTACAGTCTGGATGAATTAGTCTGGGAACAGGCCGATTTCAGTCATCCCTATTTTGATGATGTGATCACCATTACAGGCCATACACCCACCCAGATGATAGACGCAAATGAAAAGCCCGGCTATATCTACCGGGCTGATGGTCATATCGCTATAGATTGCGGCGCCTGCTTCGATGGCGGAAGGCTTGCCGCGCTTTGTCTTGATACAGGTGCGGAATATTACGAGGAGTGATCAGTAGGGATCATTGAAGGATCCGGGCGCTGCACCGTCCTTGTAGATCGCTTTGAACACATCCAGTATCCCATCCTCCTGCTGGCCGTAAGCCCAGCAGCAGCTTCCGGCGATTTTATAATAATACACATAACTCAGGCGGTTTGCTATGGAACGCTTGTCCTCCAGCCAGATGCGCTTGAGTTCGCCGTTTTCTGTATATTCTACATAATATTGTCCTATGTCAACCAGCCATTCGGGCTCAAGCTTCTTTTCATCCATGATCTTTCTGGCGGTTTTCATGCTCGCTGCATAGGAACTTATCTTCCGTCCGTTTTCTTCTACAGTCCATACCCTTGTATAGAAGGGTATTCCCATGACCAGCTTATCCGCAGGAACGTATTTCAGAGCTATTTCCATTGCTTCGGTATAGAATTCCCGGCTGGACACAGAGCCCGCATAGGTGCTGCCTGAATAATGCTCATCGTAGCTCATCACACATATGTAATCGGCTGCTTTGGCAAGCTCCGCATAATCATACAGCTTAAGATTCCAGCTCTTGGGGACCATCACGTCCACGGAAAGGGTAATCCCCAGTCTGTTGGTGTATTCGGACATCCTGCTTACGAAAGCCGCAAAATTCGTCTTTATTTTAGCTGTATCCTGGCTGCTCAGATCCTCGTAATCCACATTGATGCCGTCAACTCCGTAGAGGCAGGCATAGAACAGGTACTGCGCGATAGTTTTATCCCTGAGAGTGCTGTCCGCAAGCACTTTTGTGGTGTAATTTGTGGATCCCGGAGTGGTCATGCTGTTATTTATGGTAGCCCAGACCTTGAAACCGCGCTCATGGGCAAGCTCCACATAGCCTTTGTCACCGTTATTGTTCACATTTCCGTCCCCGTTTACCTCCTGGCTGAACCACACAGGCGAGATTACATCTATGCCCTCGTTGGCGTCCGGCGGAAGGGGACTGACTCCGGAATTGCTTATATTCTGCCATACCAGATTGAATTTGCTGTTGCTGTGCTTTTTATTTCCCGCAACAAAGAGCAGATCCGGTATGGTCTCGCCGCTCTGCAGCGCGCTGAAATCATTTTTGGAGATATAGCATTCCCGGCCTTCGACGGTCTGTATCTTGTACATGCTGACAGTCTCGCCCAGGATATATGCAATGCTCTCTTTAGTAAGTGTAAGATTCTCTCCGTTGTCGCTGTAAAGGCAGGCTGCCGCCTGAGAATTTTCCGTGCGTACCTTGCCTATGTCATTGCTCTTGTAGGAGCTGATATCGACTCTTGAAATGTCCGTATAGCTTGTATTCAGCAGTTTCCCTGCGCTGTTGGTCTTAAAGCTCAGCTTGGCCAGCTGCTGTATCAGATTCAGGGAAACATAAGCTTTTCCTTGTATGTTCTTAAACGGAATGTAGCAGCGTCCGGCGTTTTTCTGTATAAAAGCGGTGGTGACAGAGTCTCCGAACTGGGCATCGAGCTTTTCCGGCCAGATGAATATTTTAGCTTCGTCCCGGTCTATCTCGAATGCGCTGCAGTCTCCCAGTTCCTCCAGCGTGTCGATCTCAATATACACGTTGCCCTTTATGGTACACGCCTTGCTGCTGATCAGTTTTCCGTTGTAGTAAATATCTGCGAAATTGTACTCATCCAGCATGGCTGCATGGATGCTGACGGCCGAGAAGACCAGACATAACAGACACAAAAACAGAACTCTCTTTAATCTCATGATCCCTTTTCCTTTTGACTGTGCAGACTTTTGTACTGCTTTTCGTATTATACTAAAAATGACAATGGAATACAATGCCTGCAGGTATATTGACATACGTTCATAAACTTGTAGGGCAAAGATACATCATATTTGTATATTTTACATAGCTGTGCTATTATTAATCGATATGGGAGGCTGGGATGGTATTCGACAGTACTAAAATAAGCGATTATGTGATCATCGGGCTCTGCGCGCTTCTGATACTTCTGATGCTGCTGCTTTTTTTCACCACATTCAGGCTGATAAAGCAGCTGCGGCGGGAGCTTTCAAAGGGCCGGGAGGACAATGCCAGGCTTAAGGAAGCTCTTGACGATGCCAGAAGGGACATAGAAGAGAGCCGCAGGGATCTGGAACGCAGCATGCAGAGTCAGCAGAGCATGCGTCAGGAACTGACTCAGAGTCTGCAGCTGGGCATGGGTACCATAAACAAGGCGCTCACTGACAATACAATACAGATAGACAAGAAAATGGAGTACCTTCGGGGCTCTGTGGACCTTCAGCTTGATAAGATGCGGGCCACCGTAGACGAAAAGCTCCAGCAGACACTGGAAGAACGCCTGAGCAGATCCTTTTCGGCGGTCAGGGAGAGTCTCGACCAGGTCTACAAAGGGCTTGGCGAGATGCAGACCCTGGCAGGAAGCGTAGGGGATCTTAAAAAAGTGCTGTCAAATGTTAAAAACCGCGGTATACTTGGAGAAATACAGCTTGGAGCAATACTGGAACAGATATTGTCTCCTGACCAGTATCTGACCAATGTGAGCACAGTCCCTGGCAGCAGCGAAAAAGTGGAATTTGCAGTCCGCATGCCGGGGGCAGGGGATGATTCCGTGCTTCTTCCGATAGATGCCAAGTTCCCCGGAGACAGCTACATACAGCTGATGGACGCTTACGATGCCGCAGATTCCGCAGCCATAGCCGCCGCAAGAAAAAACCTTATAAATGTCATAAGAAAAGAGGCTAAGGATATTCACGAAAAGTATGTGGAGGCTCCATATACTACGGATTTCGGGGTCATGTTCCTGCCTTTTGAGGGACTGTATGCTGAAGCGGTCAATCTGGGGCTGCTGGAAACACTGCAGAGGGAGCAGCGGGTCATGATCGCCGGTCCTTCCACCATGGCGGCGCTGCTGAATTCGCTGCAGATGGGCTTCAGGACTCTGGCAATACAGAAGAATGCAGGCCAGGTATGGAAGGTGCTGGATGCAGTCAAATCCGAGTTTGACAAGTTCGGAGCAGTGCTTGTGAACACCCAGCAGAGGCTAAATCAGGCTAATGCGGAGCTGGACAAGCTGGTAGGTACAAGGACCAGAGCCATTCAGAGGAAGCTGTCCCAGGTACAGAGCCTGGAGGACCCGGACGCAGATACGGCGCAGACAGCCATCAGGCTGTCGGACGGTTCCTGGCAGGCAGGAATAGACAGAGACGTAGATCTTGACTGAACTTAAATATGAGAGTTATTACTATCGCGGACCTTCACCTCTCGCTTGGTGAAGGCATAAACAAATCCATGGAGCTCTTCGGCGGCGCCTGGATAGGCTATGTGGACAGACTCAGAGAAAACTGGGAGTACATCGTCCGCGAGTCCGATCTGGTGCTTATCCCCGGAGACATCAGCTGGGCGCTGCATCTTCAGGATGCACTGCCGGATTTGGCGTGGCTTGACTCTCTGCCGGGAAGAAAGCTTCTGCTGAGGGGAAACCACGATCTTTGGTGGAGTTCCATGAAAAAGATGAGAGGGCTTTTCCAAAGCATAGAATTCCTTCAGAACGACAGCTGGCTGGATGCTGAGCACGGCATAGGCATATACGGAAGCAGAGCCTGGCTCTGCCCCGGAGACAGCGAATTCAGAGCTGAAGAAGACGGAAAAATATACAGGAGAGAGCTTCTCAGACTGCAGATGTCCGCAGACGATCTGAAGCGTAAGAAAAAAGAAGCGGGCATCATGGACTGCTTTACTATATGCATGACCCACTATCCGCCTTCAAATCCGAAAAGCGAAAGCTCCGGCTTTATGGAAATAATCAGGGCGACAGGCACCGATATTGCGGTCTACGGTCACCTTCACAGCGAAAAAGCATTCGGTAACGGCCCTCAGGGCAATATCGACGGTACGGATTACCGCCTTGTGTCTCTGGACAAGCTGAACGCGATGCCGCTTATACTTTACG
>JAFRWH010000332.1 GCA_017438085.1 Bacillota bacterium | reverse complement strand
CGATGCCGTCTTCAGCCGCGATGTCGTTCAGCACCTTTGCGTGGCGCAGGAAGTGGTCACGCCTGTGGAGCTCGTCGTCGAACATCTTGGTCGGGAACATGTGACCGTTGTATTCGCTCACAAAGTAGCCCTTGGACAGGTCCGGAGTGACATCCTTCCTGGGTGTGACGCCGTCGTTGGTGCCATCGTGGACGAAGTCGTTGTAGGCGTAGACATCCTCCAGCAGGCTGCTCTTCTTAAGGTAGCGCACGCCGCTGGTGGGACGAGTCGGATCCAGCCTGTGAGCAGCGTCGTTGGTGCTGCGGTAGAGGCCGTCGCAGTCCTGCGACTCGTTGATGCGGACGCCCCAGAGTATTATCGAGGGGTGATTCCTGTACTGGAGCACCATCTCTTCTGTGTTTTTGAGGGCGACCATCTTCCAGTCGTCCCCGCCTATGTGCTGCCAGCCGGGTATCTCTGTGAATACCAGAAGTCCCAGGCGGTCGCAGGCGTCTATGAAGTGCTGAGACTGGGGGTAGTGGGAGGTGCGGACCGCGTTGAGGCCCAGCTCCTCCTTAAGGATGCGGGCGTCTTCGATCTGTATGTTCTTAGGCATTGCATAGCCTACATACGGGTATGCCTGATGGCGGTCGAGGCCTCTGAGCCTGAGCTTCCTGCCGTTCAGGTAGTAGCCATCGGAACGGAACTGTGAGCTTCTGAAGCCTATGGTATCAATGCGCTCATCTACAGGCTCGCCGTCCTTCAGCAGCTCGGTCTTCAGGGTGTAGAGGGCAGGGCGCTCCACGTCCCAGAGCTGCACCTTGGGGAGGCTCTGGCTGAGCTTAAGGGTATAGCTCTGGCCTTCGCCCTTGAAATTGATGGGCTTTTCGATTATGAAGGGATCTGCAGAACAGCCCAGTGTAAAGGGCTTCACCGGAGCTACTGCTTCCGAGTCCTTTACGGCGCCTGCATTCAGCGTGCTGCAGACACTGCCGCAGTCCTCAAGACAAAGGGTCTGGCGTATGCTCCAGCCATCACCCTCAAAGCCTCCTGCGATTTTTATCTCGCTGTCCAGTCTGCCGGGAGCTTCGGTCATGATACCGTCTGCAAGGCCTGCCAGTTTACCGTTCTCCCCGTAATATTTTGCCAGTGCCTGCTGGCTTATGGCTGCACGGGGCATTGCAAATACGTCCGCGATGTATTCCGGCTCCTTTACATCCAGATAAACCTCGCGGTAGAGCCCGCCGTAGCAGAGGTAGTCGATGACATAGCCAAAGGGGGGCTGATCCAGGCTCTCCCTGTTGTCCAGCTCAATAGTGAGCAGGTTCTCTCCTCCGAAATCCGCTGCGGATGCCAGATCTGCGGTAAACGCAGTGTAACCATTCCTGTGCTCTGTCAGAAGATTCCCGTTCAGGAAGAGCTTTGCATAGTGGCCTGCTGCCTCCACAGTCAGAAGGAGATGCTTCCCCTGCCATTCCGCGGGGATATCCAGCTTTTTCTTGTAAGTGCAGACCATCTGATAGTCTTTTTCGTCGAAATAATCGTATGGTATCTCCCGGTTGGTGTGTGGCAGCCTCACCATTTCAGTTCTGCCGTCGCCATCCGTGAAGATCCAGTCGTTGTTGAGATATACTCGCATGAAAATCCCTCCTGAATGTGTTATATAAAGTGATTATTATATGAATTGAGTGGTAATTAAATTTAATGTTTAATTTAAATTGAATTTCCGGCTGATGCCTCTTCGCTTAAGATTCCTGGCCAGAATGCCCAAAATAAGTCAATGGCCATGAATCAGTAGTGTCCTAACCTGACTGCAATTATACTACACTTTGACACTGATTTAAAAGCCCTGTATAATTGCGGGGTAAGCGATTTTTCGAGGGAGGAAATCGAATGGCTGATACTAAAAAAAGCAACAAACCAGTCATAGCGCTGGTACTTATACTTATACTGCTGGCGGCCGCATTTGGCGGATGGAAGTACTGGCAGTATTACACTGCCAAGAAGGCAGACGAGGCGGAATACCTGGAAAACCGAAGGGATATGGCTGTTGAAAAGCTCAGAAAAGAGGCTGAATCAATGGCCGGAAGGGGACTGCCCGGTTTTAGCGTGGCAGATTCTTCGGAACTTTTGGACGTTGAACCTGGAAAAACTATCCGATACGTTTTTTCTGACGCTTTCGGTGTCGAGACTGCTGAAGGCGAACTGATCTGTTATAAAAAGAGTTCCTTTAATGACGGTTGGACCATGTTTGAACCGGGAGAGATCAAAGGCCTGCTTTCCCGTCGCTTCCTACTTCAGAGCGACATGGAGCTTCTGGTGGACGGGAGCCCTGAGGACGGTGTGAGCGCTGCAGCTGCCCAGCCTGCGGATACTACAGAGCTTCCCGCAGATGGAGATAAAAAGAGTTTTGCAGAGGGATCCAATCTTAAGTATTACGATATTCAGGGACTTTTCAGAGAGGACCAGTGCTTTGTAAGGCTTTCGGACGGCAGCACATTCAGCCCGTCCCAAGCGGACTCCGAGCCGGAATGGTTCAGCAGGGACATGGTGATGGGTGATGTGCTTTATTACCATCCTCAGGCGGATCCTGAACTTGCGAAGGTCATACGAACCTCGTTTTCCGAAACTCTTGTCAGGCGGCTGGACACCGACCGCATAAAGGTAAAGGACCTGAAGATACAGGGCCCGGTCATGACGGATTATTATCACATGGGCATGTATGTCGAATCAGATCTGGACAATTCCAAGGCGCAAAATAAGGCTTCTGATAAATATACGGCTCTCATAGGGCTTGTGCTGGGCGCCGATGGCGTATGGCGCACAGAATATGAGACAGAACGTACTGATGCAGATGAGGCGCTGCCGGAGTACCTGAACTCGGCGCAGCTCACCGACGAGCCCGTCTTCCAGATCCCAAAGCCTGTGGCAAAGCAGTCACCCTACTACATAAAGGTCAACCGGCTGCAGAACTGCGTCACCATTTACGGACTTGATGCCGACGGCGGCTACAGCGTGCCTGTCAAGGCCATGGTCTGCAGCACGGGACGCGAGGGTCATGAGACGCCTATGGGCAATTTCGCGGTACAGGATTTCAAGGCCAAGTGGTGCTACATGGTAGACGGCAGTTACGGCCAGTACGCTACGGGTTTCAGATCCGGGGGATACCTGTTCCACTCCATATGCTACACGGCCAAGGAGCACGATGCCATGATGGTGGATGAGTACAATCTGCTGGGAAACTATGCTTCTTTGGGCTGCGTGCGGCTTCAGACTGCAGATGCCAAGTGGATATTCGACAACTGTCCGGTGGGGACAGGGGTCACTGTTTATGAAGACGAAAATCCCGGACCTCTTGGAAAACCCGGGAAAGTGGTTGCTGAAATAACTGAAGAGATGAATAACGGCTGGGATCCCACAGATCCGGCAGATGGAAACCCCTGGCGGGCGGAGTAGAGGGCTCATGTATAGGAGGGGATCACTTGAGGGTTGAGCAAAAGCCCCTGCAGGAAAACTGCGGAGGAGGGAATCTCCCGGCGGAATCGGATCCCTGATTGTAATAAAAAGCCCCGGGATTTTGCCCGGGGCTCTGATGCAAATGTCAGGCGGTATCCGCTGAACGCCTTAATTGTTCTGGCTTGCCAGCGCGGCTTCGATGGCCTTGGAAAGCTGGTCGGCGCAGGAAGTGTAGTTGCCTGCGCAGCGGTTGCCCTTTAAAATTGCGGCCACCTCAGCGGCATCCTTGCCCTGAATGAGCTTGGAAATAGCCAGTGAATTGCCCAGACAACTCTGTTCCATCACTACATCGTAGATCTTTCCGTCTTCCAGTGCAAAGTGGATGTTGGTGGCGCAGCAGCCTGTGGGTCTGTAGCTGTATTCAGTCATGTTTTAAACCTCCGATTATTATTGAAAACTTTTTCGTTGCCATTTTAGCATAATAAAGCAGAATAGCAAGCGAAATTTCTTTATGAATGGTCTGGCGTCAGACCGAAAGGATCATCTATGGAAAAATTTGATGAGCTGTACTATGTAAAGCCTTATGTTCAGGCATTTAAGGCTGAGGTGATCGACTGCCGGGAGCATAAAGACGGGCGCTGGGCTATAGAGCTGAGTCAGACTGCCTTTTATCCCGAGGGCGGCGGCCAGCCGGG
>JAFRWH010000331.1 GCA_017438085.1 Bacillota bacterium | reverse complement strand
GTTTTTTATGTTCCGCCTATTCCGCTCTCAGTTTTTCCAGTTCTGCCTGTATCAGTCCCTGAACATGCTCTGCGAGCTGTTTGGTATTCTCGAACTGATCCGAATCCACAGGAGGCAGTATCGATACCTTTATGGTTCCGGCTTTTATTTTGTGCTGCGCTTCGTAAAGCTTATAGCTACCTTCGAGGGCTACAGGTATTACTTTCTTGTGGGCTTTGAGAGCGCATCTGAAGGATCCATGCTTGAATTCGCCCATCTCAGGGCCTTTGCTTCTGGTCCCTTCCGGGTAGATGCACACGCTGCGACCCGCTTCCAGCTCCCCCTGAGCCATTTTAAGGCACTTGAGTGACTGCTTCACATCCTCCCTGTCCATGAAAATGCATCCCATGAACTTCATGACATAGTTGGCAACGGGCACCTTTAGGGTCTGCTTCTTGGCCAGTGTTGCGGGTATGACTCCCAGATGGAGCACAGGAACGGCCACATCGAAGTTTCCCTGATGGTTGAGCGCAAACATGACCGGCTCTTCATCTGCAGCCGGCAGGTTTTCTTTTCCCCGTACGTCGTATTTTGCTCCTGACATCCACAGCACGAAGCTCAGCAGAGTCCTTACGATGGCTGTTGTGGCTGCAGGGGGATACTTCCCCGGCGCGTTACGGTAGAAGAGACTGGATACCAGCATTATTGGGATACCCAGTATCAGCACAAAGGTTGCTGATAATAGAAATAGTATTGTTCTGAGCATTTCGGGTCCTTTCAGAAAAAAAGTCGAAAAATATTGTATCATACTTCAACAAAAAGTGGTCAAAAATATTAGCTTGTGGTAAACTATCTCGGTTAAAACACTAATACAGGAGTCTGCTTAGCAGGTAAAGAATTATGGCAAAAGAAAAAATCATCAATATAGCGGTCATCGCTCACGTAGACGCAGGCAAATCCACTCTGGTGGACGCCTTTCTTGCACAGTCCGGCGTGTTCCGCGAAAACGAAGAGATGCTGGCTCAGACCATGGACTCGGACGACATCGAAAGGGAGAGAGGCATCACCATCTACTCCAAAAACTGCTCCGTCATGCACGGCGACTACAAGATCAACATCGTAGACACTCCGGGCCATGCGGATTTTTCCTCCGAGGTGGAGCGCATCATCTAGACCGTGGATACCGTTATCCTGCTGGTAGACAGCTCCGAAGGCCCCATGCCCCAGACCCGCTTTGTGCTTTCCAAGGCTCTGGAACAGAATCTGAACCCCATACTGCTGATCAATAAGATCGACAAGAAGGATGCCCGCATCGACGAGGTGGTGGATGAAGTCTATGAGCTCTTTATGGATCTGGACGCAAATGACAGGCAGCTGGATTTCCCCATACTTTACGGCATTGCCCGCCAGGGCATCGTGGTAAGGGACCCTGCCGAAGCTGCAAATGTTACCGTGGAATCCGATGGTTCTAAGGTCCGCAAGCGCGCAGGCGGGCAGGACGGTCTGGACATCACCCCACTTTTCGAGACCATAATAGAGCAGTGCGGCGCCTACCCCGACAGGGACGAGGAGCCTCTGCAGTTCCAGATCTCTTCACTTGCATATGATGATTACATCGGCCGCCTTGGCATAGGCCGCGTAGACAGAGGCATCATAAGGGAAGGCCAGCAGATAGCCGTGGCCAAGCCCGACGGCAGCTCTGCGCTCCGCAAGGTGAACCAGTGCTTCGTTTACCGCGGACTCAAGAGAGTTCCGGTCTCCGAGGTCCGCAGCGGCGATATCTGCGTCATTTCCGGCGTTTCCGACATCACTATAGGCGATACGGTCTGCGATCCCGAGCATGTTGAGGCTCTGCCCTCCATAAGCATCGAGGATCCGACCCTGTCCATGAATTTCATAGTCAATAAAAGCCCCTTTGCAGGCAAGGAGGGCAAGTTCGTCACCACGCGCCACATAAAGGAGCGTCTGGAGAAGGAACTGGAGGTAAATGTAGGCCTGAAGGTTGAGGAGACTGATTCCACCGACAGCTTCAAGGTCTCCGGAAGAGGCGAGCTTCATCTTTCCATCCTGATCGAGAACATGCGCCGCGAGGGCTACGAGCTGGCAGTCTCCAAGCCGGAGGTCATCTGGCACAAGGGCGATAAGGGCCAGCGCCAGGAGCCTGTGGAGGAGGTAGTTATCGAAGTACCTGACGAGTACAGCGGCACTATCATCAACGATCTGAATCTCCGCAAGGGTATGATGGTTGGCATGGACGGAAGAAACGGCCGCTCCCGCATCACCTACACCGCTCCCACCCGGGGACTTATGGGATACAGAAGCCAGTTCATCAACGAGACCAGAGGCGAGGGCACCATGGTCCGCCGCTTCATCGGCTACGAAGACTACAAGGGCGAGATCCCTCAGAGAGCAGCAGGCGCAATCATCGCGCAGGAAGCCGGCACCACTACGCCTTATGCTCTTAACAATATACAGGAGCGCGCTCAGCTTTTCGTGGGGCCGGGCACCAAGGTATACGAAGGCATGATCGTTGGCCAGAACAGCAGAAACGACGACATGATAGTCAATCCCTGCAAAGCCAAGCACGTTTCCAACATGCGCGCCGCAGGCTCAGATGACGCAGTAAAACTCAGCCCCTACAGAGTGTTCACCCTGGAAGAGGCGCTTGAGTGGATAAACGACGACGAGCTTGTGGAGATCACCCCTGTGGACATTCGTCTGCGCAAGAAGATACTGGGCGAGCTGGAACGCAAGAGAAGCGGCAGAGTATACAACCAGAATTAGTACATATCCAAATTTTCAGATAGCTTATATCAAATTTTGATATGCAAACACCTTTCTTTGTGTTATGATGTACAAAGGAAGGTGTTTTTTATGAATATTTGTAACTTCATTCTCGGAGCAGGACTGATAGTTCTGATCTTTTATATCAGAGAAAAAATCAGAGGCTATTCGCTTAAAGCAGTCTATCTGAAAGCGGCAGTTTCGGTATTGTTCATCGCTCTTGCAGTCTTCGGGTGGCATGGCTCCGGTCTTTCCGGGCAGGCGTTTATCCTTGCACCTTTTGTTATCTTGGGGCTGGTTTTTGGCCTGATGGGGGACATCTGGCTGGATCTTAAATATGTATATCCTGCAGATGACAGGCCTCTGACTTTAGCCGGTTTTGCGGTCTTCGGGGTCGGACACATTCTTTTTGTTTCCGGGCTGCTGCTTCAGTTTATGGGTGAGGGCGCCCTTCTTTATGTGTGCGCCGGGTTTGTTTTAGCCATAATTTCAGGTATACTTGTGATCGTTCTGGAAAAGCCGATGAAGCTCGATTACAGCGGCATGCGGACTGTGGTCCTTGCTTACGGCATGATACTGTTCTCTACAGTTTTTGTATCAGGTGCGCTGGCGCTGTATCATCATTTCAGCATAGCAGCGCTCAATTTATTCTTCGCCGGGGCAGTGTTCTTTGCCTTGTCGGATCTTGTGCTCAGCGGGACCTTCTTCGGTGAAGGAAAAGAACGTCCGATGGATTTCATCGCGAATTATGTCTTTTATTACGGTGGGCAGTTTATGATAGCCTATTCGCTGGCACTGTTTACAGCCGGCCCCTTGTAGTTATAAGGCCGGCGCTGTTTACAGTCAGCCCCTTGCAGTACTGGGGCAGGTCTGTTTTTTTGGCGGAAACATGGAACGGATAAAGATAGATCACCCAATAGCTCCTACTTATAATGAAACAGCCGGGTCTTGGTACTCGGCAGTTTTCCTTCTGTGAAATCCAGAGAAATGGCATATTTCTACGGCCATCCCCAGAACAGGTTCTGGAAGCTGATGGCTGCGCTTTTTGACGAGCCTTTTCCTGATAAAGTGGCGGCTCGGAAAGCTTTTCTCCTGCGAAACCACGTGGCCGCCTTGGATGTGATCGCCAGCTGCAGCATTGACGGATCCTCTGACAGCTCCATAAGAGATGTGGTGCCCAATGATCTGAGGCCAATTCTTGATAATTCAGAAGCGACCCGCATTTTTGTCAATGGGAAGACCGCGGAACGCCTGTACCGCAGATATATAGAACCTGTACTGCTGGCTGCCGGTTACCCAGAATCACTTGCCCACGCAGTCTGCCTCCCTTCCACCAGCCCCGCCAACGCCGCCTGGACCCTGGAAAAGCTCACAGAAGCCTGGAAAGTGATATTGTTTTGATTCACT
>JAFRWH010000003.1 GCA_017438085.1 Bacillota bacterium | reverse complement strand
CTTCAATGCTGTCGGAAATGGTAATGGTCTCTTCGCCATTCAATCCGATACTTGAATTGCCTTTTCCTCCGACTGAGTTTACCGTACCGCTACCTGATATCTCCAGTGTGCCCTTAACATCGCTTCCGTAGCTGAAGTAAACATCGTCAGCGCCTTTTACTGTCAGAGTTCCCATGCAGTCTATTGTCGTTTTGCCGATGCTGTCGTTTTTCAGGCCAACGCTGAATGGATGCTGAGTATTTGAAGGAGCACTGCCGATCAGCATAAGAGATGCTCCCTCGCTGATATTCAGATTCACATCAGGAGTATCTGTATACTGATCCATATTCTCCGGATTGCCGATGAAAAGTCCGGCAGAATATTGTCTTTCAGTATCACCGCCTGTTATAGTGGAAGCTCCGCCTGTTACATTGATCGTAAAGTCTTCTGTTCCTCTGTATACGATGCCTGCATCAGCCTGAGTAAGACTGCTGTCAGCAGCATTACCCATACCTGTTATGGTCGCGCCATCAAGTATCAGAGTGTTGCTGGCAGGGTCGTAGCTGGCTGTGCCGCTTACTCCGCTTATCTTGCTCAGGTCTGCTGCAGTAGACTTGCTTACCTGTGTTCCTGCGATATAGAGCGGATAAGTTTCTTCAGTCTGGATCTTAATGTAGGATGCATAACTTCCACTTCCGCCACATCTTATCCCGAGTTGGGAAATGCTGCTCACTTCTGTCGCAGCAGAAGCATTATCACCTTTCATCAGAGTGAACTTGTCACAGTTCAGTTTTATTTCGTCCTCCAGAGGGGATCTGCCAATAACAAAGGCTATATTATCGGAACTGCTTCCGTCTGCATACGTTTCTATGGTCACATTATTTCCGATAGTAACAGGCCCACTATATCCTGAATAATAAAGTCCGCAGACATAACTCTTGCTGCTGTTGACATTCGCTTTTATTACTGCATCATCGATGCTGAGGGGGTTTTCCACATAAAAGCCATATGCACTGGAATAATTGCATTCGCCCGAGATTTCTGCATTTACTTCAGCGCCGCCCCGTATCGTAACTGAATCGCTGGCATACAGACCGGTATAATTGGACTTAAGATTCAGTGTACCGGCGCCTTCGATCACAAGATTTTGTCCCGAAGACTCTATGCAGTATTGGTGGTTGCCTGAATTGCCTATGCTGCTGAGATCTATGCTATTGACTGTCCCTTCAGCCAGCACGACTGTAAGATTTCCATAGATATACAATCCGCAGTTTTCGAAATTCCAGCTTGTTGTAGTTATATTTGATCCGTTAAGGGTGAGATAATAGTCTTCCTCAGCATCTGTGCCTTTATTTGTGAGCCACCATTCTCCCGTCTCAGTACTTCCGCCATTGGAGTTGACTGTCTTTCCGGCAGCGGGCAGCAGAGGCGTACTTGAATAAAGACTATAAGCATGTTCAGATTCTGATACGAAAAAATCACTGCCTATGCCTAATCGGTTGAGTTTCTTCCCGGTATAAGCGGTACCATAGTACTCAAAGGCCAGGTCCAGTTCCCCATCTTCTGATTCCAGTTCTTTAAGAGGAATCTCGACCACATAGCACATGTGTTCCCAGCTGAAATCTTCGGATGAGTCAGTGTAAGCAAACCACCAGCGTCCGTACTCATTTGTTTCCGTCGTATGCACCTTGTAGCTCTTTACAGTGTTGCCTTCCTTTACATGTACACCGGCAAAGTCTTTTCCGTGGTCAAAAGTGTTGTCCAGGAACGCTTCAAAGAATACGAAGAGCGTTTCTCCATCATCGGCCAGATAGATATCCATTGGCGCATCGGGGTGACCCGAAGCAGGATGGCACATTTCGCTCAGGAACAGATAATCCTTGTCAGGGATAACAAGAACATCTTCATCTGAAAAGCTTCCGGTCTTTGAGCCCAAAGTATAGCTGTAGAAATATGACCCGGGCAGTATATCTCCAAGATTTCTGTTCGGGAATTTGAATGAGTATTCCGGCCCCATCAGTTCAACAGGAGCCCTGCTTGCAATTACCAGTTCTCCGCTTCCTGAAAGCCGGAAATCCATGCTCTCCCCGATCTCGATGAGATCATTGTCGGTATTTGAAAGCTTGCGTTCAAATCCGGCGGGACATTTTCCGTTCAGAGTCAGCCGGTCAAGATCGAGCTCATAGCAATTACCTCGTACTATGCGCAGAGCAGTAAAAGGACGATCTACTGAAACGCTCTGCTCTGATACCTTCTTCCCAAAACAGATTGAAGTGAGGTACTCAAAGCCGCTGCCGTAATCTGCATAGAGTTTTACGGCATTATCATCCGCTGCAAGCGTTTTTGCAGTTTGCGCAACTGATGGCGCCGCTGCCGCTGCCGCCGGCATCATCCCCAGACACAAAGCAAGTGTCAGAAGTATACTCAAGAGTTTTCTTTTCATATAAAACATCCCCTTTCATAGAGAACAAAAAGAATAAAATAACAAACTTATATAAAATATATTAGACAATTATCTATACTCATTCAATACACTAAAGCGTTTTGTCAATGACAGTTTTGGTGTCATTTTTGTTGACAAAGTATTTATTCCTGATCTATTGTTAAAAAAATAAAAACCCTGCCATGTCCTGATGGCAGGGTTTTGTGTTGTTTATGAAAAGGATTTTTATCCTTCGTATTCGTAGCCGGCTTTAAGAGCCTTAAGGTTGGCATCGAACATGTCCTGATGGCGGGCGGAAATGATGTGGTGCAGAGTGTCCTCCATACCCTCCCACTTGATAGCTCCGGTCTCGCGGATGAACTTGCCGGCAAGTATCATGTTGGCAAGCGTGGGAATACCCATCTCATTAGCCATCTTGGTGGCGGGAACATAGAAGCACTTGATGTCAGTGCGTTCGCTCTTCTTCTCGATCAGAGAAGAATCTGCGATTATCATGCCGCCGGGTACAACTGTGCTCTCGTACTTGTCAAAGGACGGCAGATTCATTACGATCAGCACGTCGGGATCGGTTACGATGGGAGAGCCGACAGGTTCATCGCTGAGGATGACGTTGCAGTTTGCGGTGCCGCCTCTCATCTCAGGGCCATAGGAAGGAAGCCAGGAGAGCTGACGGCCTTCAAGCAGTCCCTTGTATGCCATGAACTTTCCTGCGAACAGTATGCCCTGTCCGCCGAAGCCTGCAAGAAGAATCTGAGTAGTCATATTACTTTGCCTCCTTTGCTGCGCTTCTGTCCTTGTAAACGCCAAGAGGATAATACGGGATCATCTTTTCGTCTATCCACTGCAGAGCCTTCTGAGGAGTCATGCCCCAGTTGGTCGGGCATGCGGAAACGATCTCGATAAGGGAGAAGCCCTTTCCTTCCACCTGGTTTCTGAAGGCCTTTTCAATAGCCTTTCCGGCTTTGCGCACATTAGCTACGTTGTTTACCGCAACGCGCTCGATATACTCGGGACCGTCAAGAGTTGCAAGCATCTCGCATACGCGGATGGGATAACCTACAAGGTTTACATCTCTTCCGTAGGGAGAAGTCTGGGTGACCTGTCCTGGCAGAGATGTGGGAGCCATCTGGCCGCCGGTCATTCCGTAGATTGCATTGTTCACAAAAATGATGGTGATGTTTTCGTTTCTTGTAGCCGCATGTACGGTCTCAGCCATACCTATGGAAGCAAGATCGCCGTCACCCTGATAGGTGAATACGATGCGGTCGGGATTTGCCCTCTTGATGCCTGTGGCAACAGCGGGAGCTCTGCCGTGAGCAGCCTCGAACATGTCGCAGGCAAAGTAATCGTAAGCCATTACGGCGCAGCCTACCGGAGCGATGCCGATGGCAGTGCCTTCGATCTCCAGCTTGTCTAAAGCTTCAGCCACCAGTCTGTGGATGATGCCGTGGGTGCAGCCGGGGCAGTAATGGAATTCCTTATCTGTTAAAGCATGCGGTTTCTGAAAAACTATCATTACTTGTCACCTCCTGCCATCTTTCTGATCGCGGTGAGTACTTCATCCGGTGTGGGGATCATGCCGCCTGCGCGGTTTACGAGCTCTACAGGCTTCTTCATGGAGCTGGCGAGCTTTACGTCTTCGATCATCTGTCCCATGGAAAGCTCTACGCTTATGAAGCCCTTGAGCTCGGGCTTTTCAGCAGCTGCTGCGATGGGCTTTTTGGGGAAGGGCCACAGGGTGATGGGTCTGATGAGGCCTGCCTTGATGCCCTCCTTTCTCGCTGCTGCGATGGCGTTCTTGGCCACACGGGCAGCGATTCCGAATGCTACGATGCAGATCTCGGCGTCCTCCATCATGTAGTCCTCGTACATGACCTCGTTCTCCTCCACGACTGCATACTTCTTGTAGCGCTCGAAGTTCTGTCTTTCCAGATCCGGGGTGTCCAGATTCAGGGAGTTGATGATGTTGTGCTTTCTCTTCATCAGGGTGCCGTTGGCTGCCCAGGGCTTGTCGATGAGGTTGGGCTTGCCCTCGGGGAGCACTACGGGCTCCATCATCTGTCCGATGGTGCCGTCAGCCAGCAGCATGGCGGGCATGCGGTACTTGTCGGCCAGATCGAAGGCCTTGCTGGTCAGGTCTGCCATTTCCTGAACAGAGGAAGGAGCCAGAACTATCATGTGATAGTCGCCGTGGCCGCCGCCCTTT
>JAFRWH010000330.1 GCA_017438085.1 Bacillota bacterium | reverse complement strand
CACAGGCTGCGCATTCCCGGCTATGATGGGATCCTGCGCATTCCTGATGGCATTCGGTAATGGTCCTAAGTTCATCCAGGAAGGTCGTTATGACCCTGTAGCTTGCTGGACACAGGGCATCTGCGGAACCATCGGCGTATTCCTCGCTTACTTCGTCGTTAAGAGCCTGAGCCTGAGAACACTGACGATTGTAGTAGTAATCGTCTGCTACATCACATCGTTCCTGTTCCTCCACGATGCTATCAAGAAGGGCGAGGCTGCTTAATCGGTTCGCTTGGTAAAGCAAAGTGAAAGTTCAAGACTGAACATCTTAATACCGGCGGGGACTTACCCCGTCGGTATTTTTCTCAGAAGCTATGATTTGCGTTCTCTATGGCTTGAATGAATCTTATTGATTCAGACTATAGAGGAGATAATTCTTTGAAAACAGGATAACAAATGGATGTTTTAAAATGTAAAGCATTTGTAACGGCCGCAGATGAAGGAAGCTTCACCGCAGCCGGTAAGATAATGGGCTACACTCCATCAGGTATCGGCCAGCTGGTTGCAGCGATGGAGAAAGAATTCGGCTTTTCGCTGCTGGTACGTAAAAGCAACGGAGTTGTTCTCACTATACAGGGTGAATACATATATCCGCTCGTCCAGGAGTACATTGAGAAGGAAGCGGCCATTTATGAAGCTGCCACACAGCTGTCGGGCATGTACAAGGGAAACGTAATGATCGCCACTTACGCGAGCATCGCGGCTCACGCGCTCCCTACAATAATCAAGGAATTCACTGATCTGCACCCTTCCATCAACATACAGATAGAAGAAGCTACCAAGAACAGGATCGAGAAAATGGTAACTACCGGCAAAGCTGATCTGTCATTCTCGACAAGACTGTCCAATCCTTCTTTTGAATGGATACCTTTCGCAACTGACCGAATGGTCGCCGTGCTTCCTAAAGATCATCCTGATGCACAAGGTGATTCCTACCCTATTCAGAAATGCCGCAAGGAATATATCATCATGCCTAGTGAGGGCGATGATGCTGACGTGAGGGAGGTATTAAAAAAGCACGGTATCGTGCCTAACATCAGACTTACCACACTTGAGAACTTTACTGCTATCAACATGGTCAGCAAAGGGCTTGGAATCGGTATAATGAACGAAGGCATCACCCGTTACTGGCAGACAGATACGGCTATCCTGCCGCTTGATCCGCCGACATCGATCGAGCTCGGAATATGCCTGCCGTCACTCGAGACAGCAGCGCCTGCTGTCAGGGAGTTCGTAAACTTCGCTGCAGGCAGGATCAAGGATATCTGCAATTAAATCCAATAAGTAAATAAGGGCATCACCTGCACCGGTGATGCCCATTTTTGTTTCCTCAAAAGTATCTTTATTATCCCAGCCCTATCGCAAGGCCGATAAGTCTAACTATCAGCGCAGCCACCCACGCGATTGCGCACTGGCAAAATACTACGTACAGCGCCCATCCGCTTCCGAGCTCTCTTCTGACAGCAGCTACTGCAGCAACACACGGTGTATACAGCAGGCTGAATACCAGCATGGAAACGGCAGCCAGCGATGAAAGTGCTGCGGCAACTCCGCCGGCAAAGAGAACATTCATTGTCGCAACCACGCTCTCCTTGGCCATAAAACCGCTTATAAGGGCTGTTACTATCCGCCAGTCTCCAAGCCCCACAGGCTTGAATAACGGCGCCAGGATACCTGCTATGGCGGCCAGCATGGAGT
>JAFRWH010000329.1 GCA_017438085.1 Bacillota bacterium | reverse complement strand
GAAAACAGTCCGTGCGTATTTATGTTTTGCGCAGGGCGGGTAAAAATCCGTCCTGTTTTTATTTGGAAAAACGCAGTCAAATCATTTACATCCGCAGTTTTTCCTGTCATAATTAAATTGGAAGAATTTATAGAATTCTGTTTTTGGGGTGCGATCATGAATAAAGAATACCATTTTTACCCTGAATACAATAATTATGAAGAAGTAGGCAACCTCGATCTGGAGCAGGCTACTTTCCCCGAGTACAATAAGCTTGCTGCTGAAGAGAACCTCGTCCCGGAGGATGAATCCGGCAGCTCAGGCAGGCGGGGCTCTTCGCGCATTGATGCCATGAGAGATGCGGTATCGAAGAATCTGCAGCAGGGGCAGTCCTTTTTAAAGGTACTTTTAGGCGGCGCGTTCAAGGGCGGAGCTGCGGCGATCTGCATCCTGACTCTTGTGAGCGCCATTGCCTCCGGCAGCGATCTTCAGCTGGGAGATAATGCGGAGCGCATAGCCAAAGCGGTGGACGATACCCGCAGGCCGGCATTCACCCAGCAGGAATCCGTTTCGCCTCAGGACCTTATCGAGCTCTGGGAGGGGGATCCGGAGGGACCTCACAATTACGATCTTGAAACCCCCATCAGCTACAAAGAGGCTGACTGCACTGAGGACGGTTTGGCGGAGTTTGAGTGCCTGGAATGCGGCGTGATTTACAGGCAGGTTTTCCCTGCTGCAGGACACAAGCCTGGCAGCAGCGTAAGCCAGAACCGCACCGAGCCCGACTGCACTCACGATGGTCAGTACGATGAAGCTGTTTACTGCACAGTCTGCGGAGAGGAGCTCTCAAGACAGACCATAAAGCTTGCGGCTCTCGGTCATGATCCCGGAGAAGAAGTAAAGGAAAACGAGAAGCCTGCCAGCTGCAGCGAGGAGGGCTACTATGAGTCTGTGATATCCTGCAGCAGATGCGGCGAAGAGCTTTCCAGAACGGCTGTGACAGTTGCGGTCCAGCCTCATACACCCGGACAGATCGCATATGAAAACGAACATGCCCCGGGGTGCACTGCTGAGGGTTCAAGAGATGCCGTCACAAGATGCGTTTACTGCGGAACGGAACTGTCGAGAACGACTGAACGCATTGCAGCTGTGGGGCATGACCCTGCTGAGGCCGTCAGAGAAAATCAGAAGGCTGCCACTTGCACTGCAGAAGGCTCCTATGATGAAGCGGTTTACTGCACTGTCTGCCATGAAGAGCTGTCGAGACAGCACTTCACTGTGGCTAAGATCGCTCATACCAGGGCAGCCGTTGTCTATGAAAATGTAAAGGCTGCCAAGTGTATCACAGATGGGTCCAGAGAAGAAGTAGTTTACTGCTCCGTCTGCCATACGGAGCTTGCAAGAAATACCGTAAGGCTGCCGGCGACCGGGCATAAGGCGGGATTGTCCGTGACCGAAAACTACAATGATTCAGACTGTACCAATGATGGTTCCTACGACAGCGTAGTCTACTGCAGCATATGCAATACTGAGCTGTCCAGAAGGACATACAGCATATCTGCAAAAGGGCATTCGCCCAAGGCTGCTGTAAGGGAGAACTCCAAATCTCCGGACTGCACGCATGAAGGCTCCTATGAGAGCGTAGTCTACTGCAGCCGCTGCAATTCAGAGATTTCCAGAACTCCGGGTACCATCGCGGCTCTCGGACATTCTGCCGGTTCTGCAGTCAGGGAGAACGAAGTGTCTGCAAGCTGTCAGGAAAACGGCAGCTATGAAAGCGCGGTCTACTGCACCCGCTGCGGTGAAGAGCTGTCCAGGACCAGCGGAACTATCGCTGCTCTCGGGCATTCAGCCGGTTCTGCAGTCAGAGAGAATGAAGTGTCTGCAAGCTGCCAGGAGATCGGTACCTACGAAAGCGTGGTCTACTGCACCCGCTGCGGCGAAGAGCTGTCAAGGACCAGAGGTACCACAGCAGCCCTGGGACACTCGCCGGGCAGCCCGGTCCACGAATACGAATCCCCAGCAAACTGCCTGGAGGAGGGCTTCTACCAAAGCGTGGTCTACTGTACACGCTGCAGTGAAGAAATATCGAGAACCGACGAACATATACCGGCTCTGGGACACAGCTTCACCACCGAAACAGAGATCATTGCGGAACCCTCCTGCGAAGAGCCGGGCTGGGCATATGAGTACAAGGTCTGCTCCAGATGCGGCTATGAAGAGCGGGAGGACGGCTATGACGGATACGAGATAGCGCCACTCGGCCACAGCTGGGGCGCCTGGGAGACCACACCAAACGGAACCTATCGCACTTGCACAAGGTGCGGCGAAACTGAAATGCAATAATAGAAAAGGAGACTGTCATGAGCGAGAAAAACAATGCTAAAAAATCTTCGGCAGCACCGAGAATAGTGGGGATAGCTGTAATACTGCTCATCCTTCTGATGCTCAACTTCCCGAAGCTGTGCTTCTTCCTGAACGCTTCCCAGCAGGAGGCGCTGAAGAAATTCACGGATACCTATTTCGGCGGCTTCATGCCTCTTAAGAGCGAGACCGGCGGCTTCGATTTCATGAGGCTGGTGGCTCTTGTTCTGATGATACTGGGATGCTGGGCAGTCTACCGCATCATCCTGTGGCTGTTCTCCCTGATCAGGCCGAAGGGACGCCGTGCAGAGACCGTTAAAGGACTTGTTGTCAACATCATACGCTATGCTATAGTCATCTTCGCTGTGATATTCGGCCTGAACATACTGGGCGCAGACATACTTACAGTTATCGCCAGCCTGGGCATTTTAGCTCTGGTCATAGGCTTCGGAGCCCAGTCGCTGATCGAGGACATGATCGCAGGCTTTTTCATACTGTTTGAAGGCCGCTTCTATGTTGGCGACATTATCAGTGTCGACGGTTTCCGCGGCACAGTAAAATCCATCGGCCTGGTGTCCACTCAGGTGGCCGACATCGGCGGAAACATAATGATTATCAACAATTCAAATATCCGCACTCTTACGAACCTGTCCAACGCGCCTTCCGTTGCGGTCACGACCATAGGCATAGCCTACGGAGCAGATCTGAAAAAGGCCGAAGCTGTCATCACGGAGCTGTGTCAGAATCTGCCCGGGATGTATCCGGATCTCTTCCCGAAGCCGCCCCGCTATGTAGGCGTTGAAAATCTGGGCGAATCCTCTGTGGATCTGAAGATAGTTGCAGATGTTGAGGAATCCAATATATACAATGCGCGCCGCACTATGAACAGGGAACTGAAGCTGGCTCTTGACAAGGCAGGCGTAGAGATCCCCTTCCCGCAGGTAGTAGTCTGGCAGGGCAGATAGAAGAAGGGAATCAGGTTTATGAAAGCATCAAAAAGAGAACTGAAATACGCTCTTGAGAATTTCAATATAGTTCATCATACCACTCTTAATCCGCAGGGTCCGGGCGTGGTCCGCATCCATCTGATTCCGCCTGTCATCAAGGACGGCGAGATCGGAGCCAGCGTGGCCATAATCAACGGGCAGGACATAGTGCCTGTCAACACCGCATGGAGCATACTGCTTACAGAGTTCATAAACGAAGTGAACAAGTATGCAGGACGGCCTATAACGGATCAGGATGCCGAGGATATACGGGAGAAGACCTGCGAAGCAGTGAGGAAGGTTTACCCGCTCACAAGCAAAAATCGCATGAAGGAAGATATCTATACCATCATGAACACCTTCAAGCAGATAGCCTACGGTGAGCCTGTGGACGAGGATATCTTCTACATGACTCTGGGTGAGTACGCTCCTAAGATGAGGGCTCCTCACAGGATGGACATCATGGTCAGCGCCATGACTAAGGACGGCTGCTGGAACTGCAACCAGAAGTGCGTTCACTGCTACGCTGCAGGGCAGCCCCAGTCCGACGAGGCTGAGCTGTCCACCGAAGAATGGAAGCGGATCATCGACAAGTGCAGGGAGATAGGCGTTCCTCAGATCACCTTCACCGGCGGCGAGCCCACAATGAGGGAGGACCTGTTCGAGCTTATAAGGCATGCCCGCTGGTTCATCTCCAGGCTCAACACCAACGGCATCAAGCTGACG
>JAFRWH010000328.1 GCA_017438085.1 Bacillota bacterium | reverse complement strand
GTACTCCGCCCCGTCCACGATCACCAGCATCCTGTCTATGTATTTGTACTCGGGATAGATGGTTATGGTGTTGTCCGGAGGAAGAAGCACGCTGGAGGTGAAGGACCTGTAGGATGCGGTGTTCATGGGCGCTATGGGCGCCAGCTGAAGCACCTCCACCCTCGGATCCACTATCGCTCCGCCCACCGAATAGTTGTAGGCGGTGCTGCCCGCCGGGCTGGAGATCAGAATGCCGTCGCCGCTGAACTTCTCCACGAAGCTGTTGTCGATGTTTATCTTAAGATGAACTATGCTCGAGGCATTTTTACGCACGACGATATCGTTGATTCCGTAATAGGTGACGACGGACTGGTTCTTCTGCCAGACTCTGACTCTCAGCGGCCTGTGGGACTGCAGGCTGTAGTTGCCCTCGGCTATGCAGCTGATGCACAGATCCAGTTCATCGTGTCTGAACTCCTGAAAGAAGCCCAGATGGCCGGTGTTTATGCCTACGACAGGTATATCCGTGAATTTCAGGAAGCGCAGCAGGCGAAGGAAGGTGCCGTCGCCGCCCACGCAGATTATCATATCAGGCCGCTGCTGCAGATCCTGTCGTATCTCAACGCCTGCAGCCAGCAGCTTTTCCCGAAGCACAGGAAGTGTGCTTCGGGTCATTTTGGTGTCATTGGAATGTATGTATACAGATCTTACGCTTTTCATTTTCTCTCTTTTCTGAGCTCTTCCATTATTTCGGCGGGCTTCTTCCCGCTGCGGCTCAGACTGACGATCTTTTCAAGCCTCGGCACTGCTTCTTCAAAGAAACTCTTAAGGCCCGGGCAGAGGTAATACTGCCCTTCTTCCCCGTCTTTGCTCTTTGCGAAACGGTCTTTTGGACAGCCTCCGTAGCAGAACCGAAGATATGGGCAGGCCCTGCATTCCGCAGTAAGGCTGCCGGATTTGGCATCCCCGAAGGCGAACTGCTCATCGCTGTTTGCCATGTCGGAAAGCCTGTCCTTTTTCAGGGAGCCTATGCGGTGTTCATCGTCCACGAAATGATCGCAGGAATATACAGACCCATCCTCCTCGCAGATCAGCACCCTGCCGCAGCTTGGGGCCATCCAGCAGAGGCTTGCCTGTCCCCCTGCAATGATTTTTGCCATCTCTGCAAAAAACTGCACGTCCATGCGGCCCAGATCGTTTTCGGACCACTCTCTGAAGACGGCCTTAAGGAATTCGCCATAGCCCTCCGGGCTCACGGATTCTTTTGAAAAGCCCTCGCCCTCCCGGACGACTATAGGAATGAACTGCACCCAGCCGGCTCCGGTCTCCCGCAGGGCTCTGTAGACGCCAAGAGGGTCGGCAGCCGATGATGAATTGACCGTGCACAGCAGATCCGGCTCTATGCCGCTTCTGCGCAGCCTGTCGAGATTCCCGCTGACCCGCTTCCATGTGCCCTTGCCGCCCAGATCCTTTCGGTTTGCATCGTGAACGGCTTCGCTGCCGTCTATGCTCAGGCCCACGTCAAAATGATTCTCCTTAAGAAACCTGCACCATTCGTCGTTTATGAGTATGCCGTTGGTCTGGATATTGTTCCAGGCCGCGGCTCCCTTGGGCAGGTATTTCTTTTCCAGCGCGACGACTTTTTTATAGAAGTCCAGCCCCGCCAGGGTCGGTTCGCCTCCGTGCCACACGAAAGACACCGTCTGTCCGCCGCTCGAATCAGGCGGACAGGCAGCGTTAATGGTCTGGCGGAGCATGCGTTCAAGGAGCTCAAAGCTCATGCGTGACTGCTTCTCGTGCTGTGAGAATCTTCCCTTCTCCAGGTAATAGCAGTAGCTGCAGCGCATGTTGCAGCGGGACCCTACAGGCTTTGCCATCACCACGAAAGGCTCTTTTCTCCCCTCAGGAGCAACCT
>JAFRWH010000327.1 GCA_017438085.1 Bacillota bacterium | reverse complement strand
TATATGCCCAATGGCAGCTGCGGCGTAGTGAGTTTCGGCGTAAAGGGCGGCAGAGATGCTGCTGAGGCCTTTATGGGAAGGCTCAAGGTCGCGGCTATCGAAACTCACGTGGCTGATGCAAGGACCTGCTGCCTGCATCCCGCCAGCACCACTCACCGCCAGATGAATGACGACGAGCTCAGAGCTGCCGGCGTTTCTCCGGACCTGATCCGCTATTCCTGCGGACTTGAGGATGCAGAGGATCTGATCGCCGACATCAAACAGGCTCTGGAGCAGTAAAGACTATCCGATGAACTGCTGGGGGCACCCTCGCTTAGCGGGAGCATGCCACCGTGCAGAGCCATTCGCATAAAAAACTATACTTATAGAATCACTGGAGGGGCTTAATGCCTATCAAGATACCTGATCAGCTTCCGGCCAGGCAGACGCTGGAGAGCGAAAACATATTCGTCATGAGCGAGAGGCGCGCCATAACTCAGGATATACGTCCTCTGCAGGTGCTGCTTCTGAACCTGATGCCCACAAAAATCGCCACAGAGACCCAGCTGGCCAGACTCCTGGGCAATTCGCCGCTGCAGGTGGAGCTGGAGCTTATACAGACCAGCAGCCACAAGGCGACCCATGTGTCCGAGGAGCACATGCTGAAGTTCTACACAGACTTTGAGCATGTAAAGGACCGCTATTTCGACGGCATGATCATCACCGGGGCGCCGGTGGAGAAGCTGGAGTTCGAGGATGTCGATTACTGGGATGAGCTCTGCACCATCATGGAGTGGACAAAGACTCATGTTCACAGCACCTTCCACATCTGCTGGGGCGCTCAGGCAGCGCTTTACTATCACTACGGCATAAAAAAATACCCCCTGCAGGAGAAGCTTTCCGGGGTCTACTGGCACCATGTGGACAGGCGATCCTCCATGCTTGTGAGAGGCTTTGACGATCAGTTCCTGGCGCCTCACTCGCGCTATACAGAGGTGAGGCTCTCGGATGTGCAGGCCTGTGAAAAGCTTAGGGTGATAGCCAGCTCTGAAGAAGCCGGGCTGTACATTGCCATGACCGACGGAGGACGCCAGGTGTTCATAACCGGGCATTCCGAATACGACTGGGACACGCTCCAGAACGAATATCAGCGGGATCTTAAGCAGGGCATAGATCCGAAGATCCCGGAGAATTATTATCCGGGGGACGACCCCTTGCAGCCTCCCGTGGTGCGCTGGAGAGGCCATGCCAACCTGCTGTACATGAACTGGCTGAACTACTACGTATACCAGACCACGCCCTATATTATCGAGACCATCGAGCCTATAAAATAGCAGTGCAGCAGGCCTTCAAGGCCTTCCCTGCAAACTATAAACAACAAAAGACCCGGCCTTTGCGGATCGGGTCTTCTTTTGTCTGATATATTAATACTCTGCAGAGTTTAGTACTTTCCGAGGGAACCGGAGAGCTTGTCGTTGGGCTTCTCTGCAAATTTGTCGTCTCTTCCGGGAAGTACTGCGTTGAGCACGATGCCTGTGATGGCGGATACTGCCAGGCCGGAGAGGCTCAGGTTCAGGCTTCCGATGTTGAAGTAAACAGCGCCCTTTGCGGAGTATTCGATGCCGATGGTCAGGCAGAGGATCAGAGATGCGATGATCACGTTTCTGCTCTTCTGGAAGTCCACCTGGTTATCAACAACATTGCGGACACCGATGGCTGCGATCATGCCGTACAGTATGATGGAAACGCCGCCGATGGTGGCTGCAGGCATTGCGGTGATGATGGCTGCGAACTTCGGGCAGAAACTCAGCACGATGGCGTAGATGGCTGCCAGCTCGATCACCAGAGGATCGTAGACCTTTGTTAGAGCCAGAACACCGGTGTTTTCGCCGTAGGTGGTGTTTGCGGGAGCTCCGAAGAGAGCCGCGATAGCAGTGCCTACGCCGTCGCCTATAAGTGTTCTGTGGAGGCCGGGATCATTGATGAAGTCCTTTCCTACGGTGCCGCCGATGGCGGAGATGTCGCCCACGTGCTCCATCATGGTTGCTACTGCCAGGGGCACGATGGTTATTATGGCGGAGACCAGAAGACCGCTGTCTACATTGCCTGCCAGAGAGAATACGGTGTTTTCCTTAACGATGGGAAGGCCGAACCATGCAGCCTTGGCAACGCCGGAGAAATCAACGTTTCCGGTAACAGCAGCTGTGATGTAGGAGGCCAGAACGCCCAGCAGTATGGGGATGATCTTGATCATGCCCTTGCCCCAGATATTGCAGATGATGACCACTGCGATGGCTACCAGGGCGATGCCCCAGTTGCTCTGGCAGTTGTCGATGGCGGAGGGGGCCAGGTGCAGACCTACGCAGATGATGATGGGGCCGGTGACGATGGGCGGGAAGAAACGCATTACCTTGCTGGGCCCAACAGCCTTGCAGATGAGAGCCAGGATCAGGTAGAGCAGTCCCGCGCAGGCGATGCCGACGCCCGCATAGGGGAGACCCTGTTCAGCGGTCATTCCGGCCTTTACAGCCATCTCCTTGACTGCGAAGTATCCGCCCAGGAAGGCGAAGGAGGAGCCCAGGAATACGGGGACCTTGCGGCCTGTAACAAAGTGCATGAAAAGTGTGGCGATACCCGCAAACAGCAGCGTGGTGGATACGCTTAGACCTGTAAGTATGGGTACCAGCACTGTGGCGCCGAACATGGCGAACATGTGCTGAAGGCCAAGGACCAGCATCTTTGGGGTGCCCAGTTCTTTGGCATTGTAGATAGCCTGTTGTTCTTCTTTCATAAATAACTCCTTTTATGATTGCATCCGATATGCCCTGGAGATTCAAGGTGTTTCGGATAAATAACTGTTAATGGGGCAGGGTATCAGTCTTTTTCGTAAAGGTTGACGCAGGTCTGCCCGTCTACCTCGTCCACCATCACGCTCACGGTCTCGCTGCGGGATGTGGGAACATTCTTTCCAACGTAATCCGCCCGTATGGGAAGCTCCCTGTGGCCTCTGTCTATGAGCACCGCCAGCTGTATGCGGGCAGCCCGGCCTCTTTCGGATATGGCATCGAGCGCGGCTCTTATCGTGCGGCCTGTGTAGATGACATCGTCCACCAGTATCACATTCTTCTGCGCCACAGGCACTCCCAGATCCATCTCGTGGACCTCGGCGCTGTAGTCGATCTCAGTAAGGTCGTCCCTGTAGTGGGTTATATCCAGCTCGCCCACGGGGATGTCCACGCCTTCGATCTCCCTGATATGCTTTGCCAGAGCTTTGGCAAGGGGCACTCCTCTGGTCCTGATGCCAAGGAAAACGATGTCCTGATAGCCATCATTTCCCTCAAGTATCTGATGGGCCATGCGCTTAAGAGCCCTGTCCATAGCGTCAGCCGTCATTATCTGAGCCTTGAGCTTCATGCCTTCCTCCCATAAAAAATGTCCTGCCCTGCCGGCAAGACTACTGCCCGGACCAAGGCGTCCGGCACCTATGTATCTTGTCGGTCTCTCTGTCCCGAATTAAAGATCTTCTGCAGAATAATATACCAAAAGCGTTGTGGCGGGTCAAGCGGCTTCACCACAAAATTTAGTAGTTTTTTATGAGGCTCACTACAATATATCGTATTAAATTATTTTTTGATAACTGACGGCCTTTTATGATAAAATATCGATGACAGTTATTGAAACAGTCCTGCAGTTTATGATGGCAGGCGCAGAGTTAATGGAGAAAGAAAATGATCTACAACGAGTTTAACGGCGAAAAGCTGTCCAGACTGGGCTTCGGCTGCATGCGTTTTGCCAAGGACGAGGCCACGGGGGAGATAGACCAGGCCAAGGTCAATGCCATGTTCGATCTGGCGATCTCAAGAGGCGTAAATTATTTTGACACTGCATATCCCTATCTTGACGGCAAATCGGAGCTGACCATGGCTGAAGCTCTGAAGAAATACCCAAGAGAAAGTTATCACATTTCAGACAAATTCCCAGGACACTCGCTCCCTGGCCCCATCGATAACATCGCGCTGTTCAATCTGTCTCTTAAGAAGTGCGGCACCGATTATTTCGACTTCTATCTGCTTCACAACATAACCGAATGGTCAGTAAAGATCTACGAGGACCCCGCATATCACATCATTCCCGACATCGTGAAGATGAAGGAGGAGGGGAAGATAAGGCATCTTGGCTTCTCCTTCCACGGAGGTCCGGCTCTTCTTGAGGAGTTCCTGACCAGGTATGAGGGCATGTTCGAATTCGTGCAGATACAGTGCAATTACCTCGACTGGACCCTGCAGAATGCAAAGGAAAAGTATGACATAATAACCAGACACGGGCTGGGCGTATGGATAATGGAGCCTTTAAGAGGCGGCAAGCTGGCCAATCTTTCCGAAGAGCACTCCGCAAAGCTGGATCCCTTCAGAGGCGATGAAAAGGCAAGCGATGCCAGCTTCGGCTTCAGGTTCCTTCAGGAGCTTCCAGGGATCAAGATGATACTCTCCGGCATGAACGAGGTCTTCCAGGTGGAGGACAATCTGAACACCTTTGAAGAGTACAAGCCTCTCAGCGAAGAAGCAAAGGCTGCTCTGTTCGAGATAGCAGAGGATCTTAAGTCCGGCGTTCCCTGCACAGCCTGCAGATACTGCTGCGCAGGCTGTCCCATGGGTCTTGACATCCCATATCTTATCGAATGCTACAACGACTACAAGTCCTCCGGCAACCGCTCCATGACCAGCGGCATGAGACTGGACGGACTTGCGGAAGAGAAGAGGCCTTCTGCCTGCATAGGCTGCGGCCAGTGCGCACACGCATGTCCTCAGGGCATAGATGTACCTTCGGTGCTGTCCGAACTGGCAGAGATCTACGCAAGCGCTCCAAGCTGGTCTGTCACTAAAAAGAGCAGAGGAGAGGCCATCGCCAAGGACCTCAATAAGGAAAACTGATCATAAGCAATCACAAAAAACCCCTCAGGATGCTTTCCTGAGGGGCTTGTCTTGTCTATATTATACTCTTTCCCAGCTTCCGCCGAGGCTTTCGTAGTCACGGAAAAAGCTTCCGTAGGTCTTTGTGATGCAGTCTTCGTCTTTAAGGATGATTGGTTTCTGCAGAAGAGGTGCGCAGAGCGCAAACGACAGGAATATCCATGGGTCGTCTTTGCAGTCTATCACAGCATTTTCTGCGATGGAACCTGGAGCCGGTCCTTTTGCATGTATTCCCGAATCGCTGCAGACGGCGTTTCCGCCCAGGCTGTTTATTATGTCTGTCATCACCTGCAGGCGGTTGGTCTCTTTTGCCTTGAGCTGCGGCACATCTTCAAGCTCAACCGAAGCTCCCTTAAAGAGCGCTGCGGCAGCCACCAGGGTGGTCAGACTCGGGCAGCCTGCCATGGAGATGCCTATGTCCTGAAAGTCCTGAGATATCAGGGATATCAGGGGCTTTATGTCTCTGTAGAGCTGGGGAGATTCCTTTGGCAGCTCGTCCACCTCGACGCTGCTTCCCCGGCCGGCTCCCAAAGCTCCTCCGCATATCCAGGCGGAGGCTATGCTCCAGTCATTCTCGGCGGATATGGATCCCGGGGAGCTGTAGAACTGTTTGCCAGGTATCCTGAAACCGTTTTCTTCTTCGATTATCTCTATCCCGAAACGTTTGAGGATGTTCAGGGCGATCTCAACAAAGGAGCGGTCCGTCAGCGGGCTGGAGATGCTGATATGACTCTCTGCCGGCATAAGCGGCAGGGCATACATCAGGGCGCCGATAAACTGGGAGCCTTCGTCTCCTCTGAACACGTATTCTCCCGGCTCCAGCCTGCCTGTCATCTCAAGGGGCAGGGAAAAGCCTGTGAATTTCATGCCTCTTACGGCCATGCGGCTGGTCAGCGGCAGCATGTGGCGCTTGCTCAGATAGCTCTGGGAACGGGCTTCGATATTCATGCCGAAAGCCGCTGCTATAGCCAGAGCGAATCTGGCGGTGGTGGCGGAGTCCTTGAAGTCCAGCTTTGCGGGCTTTATGGGCTGAGTCTTGGGGAAGGGCTCTACATACCAGTTCCCGGCGCCGCTTTCCTCTATGCGGCAGCCCATGCGCCTTAAGCAGTCGATGGTCGTATCTATATCGCGGCAGGCGGGAACGTTGGTCACCATAGTCCCGGCAGGGGGCAGCGACGCAGCAAAAAGCAGCCTCTGGGCATATGCCTTGGAGGCGGGAGCCTTTATTTTTCCGTTGAGCAGCGATGGATATATTCTTATCATGGTCCGGTATAAGATTTTTTAAAATCTCTTCCTCTGTTATCTTTAATGGCGAAACATATTATACATAATTAAAATTGCCTCGTCAAACATCCACATGATATACTCTTTATACGGAGATAAGAAAAGGAGATTCTTATGGAAATAAAAGATACTGATATCAAATACCTGCGGCTGTTAGCCAAGGATTTCCCCACTGCTCAGGCAGCTCAGGCGGAAATAATCAATCTCAATTCTATCCTTAATCTGCCCAAGGGAACAGAGCATTTCTTCAGCGACATCCACGGTGAATCGGAGGCTTTTGAGCACATCCTGCGCAATGCTTCCGGTACCATAAAGCTGCGCATTGACGAGCTCTTCCCGGAACTGACTGCTCCCGAAAGGCGTTCACTTGCCACTCTTGTGTATTATCCCGAAGAAAAGCTGGAGATACTCAAGGCCAAGACCGAAGATCTGGAAGGCTTCTACCGCAGCACTCTGTACAAGCTGCTGAAGCTTCTTGAGCGAGTGTCCTTCAAGTATTCCAGATCCTATGTGCGCAAGCGCTTCACCAAGGAGTACGCCTATATACTGGACGAGTTCCTCTACGGCGCGGGCGACATGGCTCTTGAAAGAGCGGATCACAAGAAACATATCATCGATTCGATCATAGAGGTCGGGGCGGCGGACAATTTCATCGTCGACATGTGCCACCTGATCTCCAAACTGTCGGTATTCAAGCTCCACATCCTGGGCGATATCTTCGACAGAGGTCCCGGCGGCGACGTCTGCATGGACATGCTCAGGGATTACGGCAATGTTGACATACAGTGGGGCAATCACGACATACTGTGGATGGGCGCTGCAGCCGGCAATCTGGCCTGCATAGCCAACGTCATCCGCATCTGCACCCGCTACGACAACCTGCACACACTTGAGGTTGGCTACGGCATCTCCCTCCGCCCGCTTCTGACCTTTGCTGCCAAGGTCTACGGCAGCGACCCCTGCACCGACTTCAAGGCTAACAGCTCCATAGCCGATGCAATGACAGAAACCGATCTGGAGAACCTGCGCCGCGTAGGCAAGGCCATCTCCGTGATTCAGTTCAAGCTGGAAGCCCAGCTCACCAAGGCACATCCTTACTACGAGATGGACGGCTCAAGGCTGCTTGACAGCATCGATTTCAACGACTGGACCGTGGATTGCTACGGCAAGCGCTATCCGCTCAACAACCGCTTCTTCCCGACAGTGGATCCCAAGAACCCGGATAAGCTCACAAAGGAAGAGGCTGCGGTAATGAAGCGTCTGCAGCAGGCCTTCCTTGAGAGCAAGCCACTGCAGGAGGATATACGTTTCCTCTTCGACAAGGGAAGCCTCTACAAGAAGGTCAACGGCAACCTGCTTTACCATGGCTGCATCCCTCTCTCCGAGGACGGCGAGTTCGATCTCATCAACACAAAGGATGGCCCCAAGAAGGGCAGGGAATGGTTCGATTATGTTGACGCGCTGGTGCGCAAGGGCTATTTCGGAGACCCGGACGATCCCGACAAGCAGCGCGGCATAGACATCTGCTGGTACCTGTGGTGCGGCTATAAGAGCCCGCTGTTCGGCAAGGCCAAGATGACAACCTTCGAGCGTCTGTTCATAGATGACGAGTCCACCTGGGTGGAGGATAAGAACCCCTACTACAAGCTGATGGACGATGTAAAGATCATAGAGAAGATACTTAAGGAGTTCGACTGCAATGTGGAAGAGGGCGTAATAGTCAACGGCCACATGCCTGTAAAGAAGGGCAAGAACCCCATGCATGCAGGCGGCAGAGCCATAGTCATCGACGGCGGCTTCGCCAAGGCTTATCAGAAGACCACAGGCATTGCAGGCTACACTCTGGTCCAGAATTCCTGGGGCTTTGTGCTTACGGCACACGAACCCTTCGAGAGCAGGGAAAAGGCCATCGCTCAGGAGCTGGATATCCACTCCACGCAGGTGGCAAAGGAAGACATCAGAAAACGTATACTCAATAAAGATACCGACGACGGCCAGGTGCTGAAGGATCAGATCGAGGGTCTTAAGGTGCTGCTGGAGGCCTACAGGCGCGGTATCATAAGCGAGGCAAACTAATTTAGTAATAAAGGAGAGTAGTAATTCATGGAACGCATTCGCAGCGAGATCATCAGACAGAAGCTGACCACCCCGGAGGCGGCCGCATCCTTCATCAAGAACGGCATGACCGTTGGAATGAGCGGATTCACAGGAATCGGCTATCCCAAGGTCATCCCCGGAGAACTGGCTAAGAGAAAGGAAGCAGGCGAGGATCTTAAGATCACCGTGATCTGCGGCGCCAGCATGGGAGACCAGTCAGACGGCGTTATGGCAAGGGCAGGCATCGTGTCAAGGCGCTACGGCTTCCAGTCCAACAAGGACATGAGAGCCGCTATCAACAGGGGTGAGATCCAGTTCGTGGACATGCATCTGTCCCAGATCGCTTACTGGATGAAGGCCGGATATTTCGGCAAGGTAGATGTGGCGGTCATAGAGGTGGCCGGCGTCACTGAAGACGGTTCTCTGATCTGTCCCTGCGCTGTAGGCATCATACCCACACTGGTAAAATGCGCAGATAAGATCATACTGGAAGTGAACGATATGGTTCCCGAGGCTGTTGAAGGCCTCCACGACATAATAGATCTGGATCTGGCTCCCAACACTCAGCCCATCATGATCACCAGCCCCGGACAGAGAGTCGGCACCCCTTACGTGAAGTGCGACCCTGACAAGATCATAGCTGTCATCCGCACCGCTGACGAAAATATGAACGCTGAGCTGAAAGCCCCCGATG
>JAFRWH010000326.1 GCA_017438085.1 Bacillota bacterium | reverse complement strand
GTACAGACCCATGAAGACGGTTACATGGAGATCTTCGATATTGAAAACAAGGAGCAGGGCGTGAAGCTCTATACTCTTGCCGAGCACTGCTGGGAATCTGTTACGGATGTCATTTTCAACGGAGATATCATGGCCAGCACGGGAGGCTACGATGCCAGATGCGTGCTCTTCGATCTTAAGACCGGCCAGATACTGCGGGTGCTTCCCGGTAAGGAGTACTGCTTCGGCTGTGAATTCTCAAAGGATGGATCCAAGATAATCATATTCTGCGGCTTTGCAAGGAATTATGCATATGTGTATTCCACTTATACCGGCAATCTTCTGTATTCCTTCGAGCTGGAGGAGGGTGTTGAACACTTCTGGGGACTGGGCTTTACCGAAGACGGAAGCAAGGTGGTTGCAAAAATCGAAGAAGGCGGTGCCATTGTCGGTACCATTTATTCAAATCTGGACGAACTTGTGGATGAGGCCAGAGAAAGAAAGTCTGTGGTCGATCCCGGCTTATAAAAAAATATTGCAAAACAGTCCTTATGCGTTGTATAATTCAATGTCAGTTTAATTTCAAAGCAATTTAACATATAAACGGAGGATATTTATGGTATACGCAAGCGATTTCAGAAAAGGCAAGACATTTATTATGAATGGTGAGCCTCATGTAGTTCTGGACTTTCAGCATGTAAAACCCGGAAAGGGCGCTGCTTTCGTTCGCACCAAGTACAGAAACATACTTACCGGTGCAACTCGTGAAGAAGCATTCAATCCAAATGACAAGTTTGAAGATGCGATCATCGAGACCAAGAAGATGCAGTACCTCTACAACGACGGTCAGCTCTATTACTTCATGGATCCGGATAACTATGAGCAGATCCCTCTTACTGCCGATCAGGTGGAAGACGCCATCAAGTTCATGAGAGAGAACGATTACGCTACTATCAAGTTCTTCCAGGGTCAGGCTTTCAGCGTTGAAGCTGAGAACTTTGTATATCTGAAGGTCATCGAAACTGAACCCGGCGTCAAGGGCAACACTGCAACTAACGTTACCAAGGCTGCAACTGTAGAGACCGGTGCTGTAGTTCAGGTACCCATCTTCATCGAAGAGGGCGAAGTGATCCAGATCGACACCAGAGAAGGCGCAGGAACTTACGTCGGCAGAGCAAATGGCTAATACTGCTGTAAAACCAAAGAAAAGACACACGGGGCTAATCATATTAGCCCTTTTTGTTCTAGTTGCAGCTGCAGCCGGTCTTTTTGTGATGAACAGATATAACGGCTACAGGGATTTCAACGAAGCCTTCGATCCTTCTGATACAGAGCCGAGAGTGTTCGAAGTAATAAGAGGCGAGGGTTATAACACTATCGGAAACAATCTTGAGGCAGCCGGCCTTATTGAAAACGCTGAAGTCTTCTCCATGAAGACAAAGATCTTGAAGCTTGGTCCCAAGTACCAGGCCGGTACCTTCCTTCTGAGTCCCTCTATGACCATGGAAGAGATCATGGCTGCGCTGCAGGATGCAAGGCGCAATACTGTGCGCTTTACCATTCCGGAAGGCTATACACTGGCGCAGACAGCTCAGAAACTTGCGGCTGAAGGACTTGTGGATGAAGAAAAGTTCTACAAAGCGCTGGAGGATTACGGACAGAGCAAGTACTGGTTCCTTGAAGATCTGACAGCTGATCAGCCGGACCCCACCGAAACTGTTTCTGCGGAAGCCAACAAATACGAGGGTTTTCTTTTCCCGAACACCTATGAGATCTACGAAGGTTCCACGGAAAAGATGATAATCGACAAGCTCTTTGCTCAGTTCAATAAGGTGTTCGATGATGAACTTCAGACTGAGATGCACAGAAGAGGGCAGAGCGTTAAGGAGATCGTCACCATAGCCAGCATCATCGAAAGAGAAGCCAGAGAGGACGAGGAGCGTCCGCTTGTGGCCAGTGTAATATACAACAGGATCGCTGCCGATATGCTGCTTCAGATAGATGCCACCATACAGTATGCCCAGGGATACATCAAAGAAGGCCTTCTTTATTCAGACCTGGAGATAGATTCTCCTTACAACAGCTACAAGTACAAGGGACTGCCTCCGGGGCCCATCTGCAGCCCTGGAGAGGCATCTATAAGAGCTGCGATCTGGCCTGAAGATACAAAATATCTGTACTATGTGCTCAAATCCAAGAGCAGCACGACCCACAACTTCGCAGAGACCTACAAACAGTTCGAAAAGTATAAAGCGCAGTATAAGAACTCGAAATAAAAAAGTAACAGGGGGTATACTATGAAACAGGCTAGATTCGTTCTCGCATCTGCCAATCTGATGCTGGCTGCAGGTATATTCGTGCTTGCTCTGCTGGACCTCATCAGCAAAGACAAGTAGATCTTGTCACATCTTACTGCAGCAGAAACATTTCAATTATTCCTAAAAAAAATAGCCTTTTCGTTGAACGACAAAGGCTATTTTGATATACTGTTGCACGGATGGGAGGCCGCGTAAAATGGCTGAAAACAAG
The DNA here is from genome assembly GCA_017438085.1 of Bacillota bacterium. The sequence continues at coordinate 1,107 of JAFRWH010000326.1, read as the reverse complement.
TCACCCGAATACAGTCTGAACGATATCAGTCTTGCGGCCATGCATGCCGCATTGGGAACAGATGGCGTTGCTGAAATGACGGATGTTCCTATAACCAATATGCTCGAAAATCTTATCCAGGGCACGATGGAAGCCAAAGGTATAAGGGTCTGGCTGGAAAAGGACGTTCTCAATATGATGGTATTCCTGAACGTGGAATACGGCTGCAAGATACCGACTACAGCCTGGAACGTTCAGGCCAATATTAAGAACACGATATCCGGCATGACGACCCACAGTATAGGACGAATAGATATAAACATTCAGGGCGTTCACTGCCCGGATACGGACACAGATTCTTAGGGTCATGCCCGGCATGGAGATAAAATGAAAAGAAACGAAGCAAGAGAAAAGCTAATGCAGCTGATCTTCCAGATGGAAGCACAGGGGGACTACACAAAGGCCTCAACAGACGAATTCATAGCCGACTTCATGGAGGGTTCTGACCAGCTTGAATATTTCAATGCTGTTCTGGAGAGCTATCTGGCCAACAGAGTCGACATAAATCAGAAGATCAGTGAAGCAGCAAAGGGATGGAGGCTGAGCCGCATAGGCAAGGTGGATCTGGCTGTGATGAGGCTTGCCGTAACTGAGCTCTGCTATATGTCTGATGCGGATGAGAGCATCAGAGTTGCGCCTGCGATCGCTATAAACGAGGCTGTCAACATGGCAAAGGAATACGGCAGCGAAGACTCCGGCAGATTTATAAACGGCGTTCTGGGAAAGATAGCAAGAGCATCTGAAGAAAAGCAGGCTTAGCGGCACAGATGGCGCTTTATCTTGGTATAGATTCCAGCAATTATACAAGCTCTGCAGCTCTGGTAAGCTCAGAAGGAGAAATAGTAAGAGACGACCGGATAATGCTGAGCGTTGAGGAGGGCAAAAGGGGATTAAGGCAGTCCGATGCCCTTTTTCAGCATTGGAAAAACCTGCCCGGGATGCTGGAAACAATACTGAATGAATACAGAAAAGATATATGCGCCGTGTGTGTTTCGACAAAGCCGAGACCTGCCGAGGGCAGCTACATGCCGGTGTTTACAGCAGGCGAGAGCCTTGGCAGGACTGTTT
>JAFRWH010000325.1 GCA_017438085.1 Bacillota bacterium | reverse complement strand
GGAACAGCCCCGCTTTCCGCTATCCTGCGGCTCTTCTCCTGTCCGAGCCAGATGCGGACACCGCCGAGCTCTGCCCAGAGGCCATCATCGCCGAAGCTGAGCTCTGCGTCGAAGAAATTCATCTGCGGATTGCCTATAAACGAGGCGACAAAAAGATTTGACGGCTCGTTGAATACCTGATAAGGCGTTCCGATCTGCTGCACCCTGCCGTCCCGCATTATCACGATACGGTCCCCGAGAGTAACCGCCTCAGTCTGATCGTGGGTGACATAAATAAAGGTTGCATCGATCTTCTGCCTCAGCTTTATCAGTTCGGTCCGCAATTGATTTCTGAGCTTATAATCCAGATTGGACAGCGGCTCATCCATAAGAAAGACCTTTGGATCGCGGACTATTGCCCTTCCGATGGCGACCCTCTGCCTTTGTCCTCCGGAGAGCTTCCCCGGCTTGCTGCCCAGGTATTCCGTAAGACCCAGTATTTCTGCAGTCTCACGGACTTTTTTATCTATTTCAGCCTTGGCCATCCGCCTCTGTTTAAGACCGAAGGCCATGTTCTCGTAGACCGTCATGTGGGGATACAGCGCATAGTTCTGAAACACCATGGCTATGTCCCTGTCCTTGGGAGCCACATCGTTCACCCTGACCCCGTCGATAAGTATGTCTCCGCTGTCCGGATGTTCAAGGCCTGCAATCATGCGAAGAGTTGTGGATTTGCCGCAGCCCGAAGGGCCCAGCAGCACAAGGAATTCTCCGTCCTCAGCCTTCAGCTCAAGGTCCTGAATTGCAAAACCCGGCTGGGAGCTGCTCCCAGCCGGTTCGTAGATTTTGTTAACTTTCCTGAGTTCTACTCCAGCCATCAGCTTTCAGACCCAGGGGGCTGCCTACTTGAGGCTTCCCATGTGTGCCAGTGTTCTGAGCAGCTGGCTGGTGTAGCCCATTTCGTTGTCGTACCATGCAACTACACGCACTTCGTAGATCTTGGTTCCGCAGCGCTGTGCCAGAGTCTGGGTAGCGTCGAAGATGGAACCATAGCTGGTGCCGATAACGTCGGAGCTTACGATCATCTCTTCGTTGTAGCCGAAGGACTCGTCAGCAGCGGCCTTCATGGCAGCGTTGATGCCCTCTACGGATACGCTTTCGGTATCGTCCTTAAGGGTTGCATCCAGCATGGTCAGAGAGCCGGAGCCTACAGGAACTCTCTGTGCGGAACCGATCAGCTTGCCTGCCAGTTCGGGGATAACAAGGCCGATAGCCTTGGCAGCGCCGGTGCTGTTAGGCACGATGTTCAGAGCGCCTGCTCTTGCTCTTCTGAAGTCGCCCTTTCTGTGGGGACCATCCAGGATCATCTGGTCGCCGGTGTAGGCGTGAATGGTGGACATGAAGCCTGTTCTCAGCTCTCTGTACTCATTCAGGACCTTAGCCATGGGAGCCAGGCAGTTGGTGGTGCAGCTGGCGCCGGAAACGATGGTGTCTTCCGGTGTCAGGATATTGTGGTTAACACCGTAAACGATTGTGGGAAGATCGTTGCCTGCAGGAGCAGAGATCAGAACCTTCTTGGCGCCTGCATCGATGTGCGCCTGAGACTTAGCCTTGGAGGTGTAGAAACCTGTGCACTCCAGAACGATGTCAACATCATATTCGCCCCAGGGCAGCTTGCTTGCGTCAGCTTCCTTGAAAACAGGGATCTTCTTGCCGTCAACTGAGATGAAGCCTTCGCCGGATTCGATCTCGTGACCCTCAAAGCGCTTCTGCACGCTGTCATACTTCAGCAGATAAGCCAGCATCTCGGGGCTGGTCAGGTCATTGATCGCGACTACTTCAAATCTGTCATCTCCCCACATCTTGCGGAAAGACAGTCTTCCGATTCTTCCGAAACCGTTAATTGCTACTCTTGTCATATTAGATATCTCCTTTTGAAAATTGATTTCAAATAATCATTTCAAAAAAGAATTATATTCGTTTCTGTAAAAAAATACAAGCGTTATATCATATCAATAATTGATTACGATCATATTTGTTAATAATTTATCAGATAATTGCGAGGAAAGTAATTCGCTGTCAGCCAAGATCTTCATCGCTTTTGACAGGCCAGCAGATCAGCGCCGAAGCAAAGAACACCGTCGCCGCCACAAAATACACTAAAAGAAGTCTGTTGGTAGTTCCGTAGATCTCCAGTACACCGCTCATGACTGAGCCAACGGAAAAGCACGCCACGCCCCATAGCCTTAAATACCCTGAGACTATGCGTTTTTTGCCTTCTCTTGCCTCCAGCAGCGATGGCACAAAGCCCCATAGCAGTGGTATAACAAATGCTCCCAGCATCCAGACCGACCAGACTCCGTGGCTGAAATACCCATACAGCAGCGCGAAAGCCAGCAGCGCAGCCGAAGCCCAAAGATAGCCCTTCTGGGGCATTGCCCTAGGTGCTATGCTGCCAGGTCCGCCCACCTCGGTCTCTCCTATTATTCTGTATTCATTCTTATTCATTTTCTTTAAACCCCGTAATTATCTTTGACCCACGCATCCGCAATTAGATACCGATGTATATTATGTCGCTGACACTGCGCTCTTTTATGCTTCCGTTTGTGGTAGGGTTGTTCACCAGCGCGCCGTTGAACCACATAGTGCTTGAGCCGCCTCCATCCAGATTATATGCAGTCTTTGCGCCGAGCTGCTGCATCACCTGGGCCAGCTCATACAGGCTCAGGCCTTCGCTCTCGCTCGTTCTTCCATCGGAGACCACCAGAATGTAGTGACAATCTTCTGTTATGCCTATTGCCGTCCGCGGATTGCTTGTCTTTGCCTTTCCTACCTCATCGTTTACGCTTACGGAGATCTCGCCATCCTCCACCAGCGCCGGGCCGAAAGACAGAAGATTTACGACACCGCTGTTTACCAGTTCCTGCGCAGACACCTGCCCTTCTATGACTATCTCAAAGCTGCCGTCTTCGTAAATTGCCAGATCCTCCTTGCCATTCACCGCAGTGCTTCTGTAGATAACAGAATTTCTGATTACGTAGCCTTTCTCCTGAGCGCCATAGTAATCCCCGTTGATAGCCAGTATTGCATCCACTGAGGATGCTGTATCGGAGGTCTTAGCTGTGACATTTCTTCCATAGGAGGCTTTGGCCAGCGCAGTCTTCAGATATTCCGGACTGCTGAGCTGCACATCGGCCGCATACACTGTAGTGTCATTTACCCTGTACTCGTTTATAACAATGCTGATGTTTTCATCCCGGTAGCTGTTCCCGGTAATGACCGCAGCGCTTTTCTCCGCGCTGTCTTCTCCGTAAACAGACTGCCCTCCGGCATCATCTGCAAGCATATTGTCTTCCTGTCCGCCGGTTGCTCCGGCATTGTTCAAAGAATCCGGGACAGAGTCCGCCTGAGCATATTCTTCGGAAATGCTTTCCGGTGCAGCCTCCCCTGCCTCCGGCTGATAAACGCGCTCAATCACAAAAGTGTCCAGAACAAAATATGCCGTAAAGGCCAACAGTGCCAGCCAGAACACAATGTTAAGTATTTTCATTTTTCTGATCATAGTCATACCCCCGGATCCCTTAATACTGTATTTACATACGCGGATCCTTTTTACGGCATTATAATAGCCCCAGCCCCTTAAAAAACGCTTAAAACATCTTATATTTTTGCTGAGCAGATCTATGATAGCCCCAACTTTTCATGAAAAAGCCATTCTGTCAGAGGTGATTCAAATTCATTAAAGAAAAAATCCCTATCACTTATGTGATAACACACAAATGACAGGGATTAAGTTTGACTGAGCTGAAAAAAAAGATTTTCCGGTGCGGATCTGCGCTCTATCCGAACACTTTACGGCCTCCGAGATATGTGGCGTGGATGCCTATCTTGTGCAGCTCGTAGGGATCAGTCTCAAAGGGGTCCTGCTCAAGTATGACGAAATCCGCCAGATAGCCCGGGGCGATGCGGCCTTTTACGTCCTCTTCGAAGCTGGCAAAAGCGCTCTGAACGGTGAAGCTGTCCAGCGCCTCTTCAAGTGTAAAGGCCTGCTCCGGCAGATACGGGCCTGTACCATCAACTGAAGTCCTTGTAACGGCGCAGCGTATGCCTCTCATCACGTCGGGCAGCTCTACGGGGCAGTCGGAGCCATTGGAAACGCTCACGCCCTTCTTCATAAGGGTCTTCCAGCTGTAGCTGGTGGCAGCCAGCTCCTTACCCGCTCTCGCTTCTACAATGTGATTGTCATAATCCAGGAATATGCTCTGAGCATAGACATGCATTCCGAGCTCTGCGATCCGCTCAAGCTGGTCTGCTCTTGAGATCTGGCAGTGTACCACGCCGTGGCGGTGATCCTTTCTGGGATGTTCCTGAAGCGCCTTTTCAACTGCATTCAGAACCTGATCCAGGCAGGCATCTCCTATGGCGTGAATGGCCACGGACATGTTATTTTCGTTGGCGAATGCCACCATCTTGTTTATGTGTTCATCGCTGAAAATATTAAATCCGCAAGTTGTGGGATCGTCCGCATAGGGCTTTGCCATATGGGCTGTGCGGCTTCCGAGGGATCCGTCACCAAGCATCTTAAGAGGCCCTGCCTTGAACATCTCGCTGCCCTTGCCGGTGACATTTCCGGCCTCAACATAAGCCTTGAACTGGTCGAAATCGGTGAAATTGCTCTGCTCGAACACCCGGACACTCAGTTCTCCGGCAGCCTCAAGTTCCCTGTAAGCCTCGTTCACTGTCTCCCAGCCAATGGCTCTGAATACGCCGTAGTCGTCAGTCTGGGAGCTGGTGATCCCAAAGCTGTTGAGTCCTTTGCAGGCAAGCCTTATCATCTCCTTTACCTCCTCCTTGGAAGGCAGGGGCACGATGGAGCTTACCAGGCCGATAGCCTGGTCGTACAGCATGCCGTCAGGCTCGCCATCTGCATCGCGGCCGATGTCGCCTCCGGCAGGTGCCTTAGTGTCTCTGGTCACGCCTGCCAGTTCCAGTGCCTTGCTGTTGACTGCAGCGGAGTGGCCGCAGGCTCTGGTTATAATGATAGGCCTGTCCTTGGATATCTCATCAAGTTCATAGCGGGAAGGCATGTCATTGCCATCTGCAAAATAGTCCTGATTCCAGCCCCGGCCTCTTATCCAAAGGGATGCATTCTTAAGAGGGTCGGTCTCCTGTCCCTGTGCGGGATGAGCCTCCCCGAACTCCTTAAGATAAGAGAAGAGCTCCTTTCTGCTGCCTGTATGCGGTGCCAGGCCTGCCATCGAAAGGCTGTATCCATAGCCCAGAAGG
>JAFRWH010000324.1 GCA_017438085.1 Bacillota bacterium | reverse complement strand
CTCTGCCGCAGCAGATGGGTCATCCCATTCCTTTTCATAACCAATTTCTTCTCCAGTGCCGCATATCCCGGTATAGCGGGCATGCTTGCTGACGCCATGAGAGGCACCGGCAGACGCGAAGGCTTCTCCCTGCTGTATCTTTGCAGCAATCTTGGCATCGCTATCGGACCGGCCATCGGAGGCGCGCTGTTCTACAATCATCTCCCCTGGGTATACAGGCTGCAGGCTATCATCATCTGCGGTGCAATGGTATTCTTTGCGGTGTTCACCGTGGATAACTACGATCCAAGCATTGCCCGCGCAAAGAAGGAGCTGAACGAGCGCTCCAGCGGCGAGAACACCGAGAGCGTATTCACTGTAGTGCTTAAGAGACCAGTGCTGCTTCGCTTCTATCTTTCCCTGATCATCATCACTATCTGCTATCAGATGGTCAATTTCATCCTGAGCATGCAGATGACGGATATCTTCGGACTTCAGATCGCCTCCGTTTTCGCAGGGCGCGTCTGGAGCGCCAACGGACTTACCATACTGGTGCTCAGCCCCATCGTGGTAGCGCATTTCAAGCACATGCATCAGTACAAGAAGATGGTCCTTGGCGTTATCTTCTACGCCATCGGCTTCGGCGGCTATGCATGGCTCAGGTTCCCCTGGATGGTCCCCGGCCTTGCAGTAGTCTGGACCGTGGGCGAGATACTCATCACCACCGACAGCGGCGGCTTCATCGCGGAGAATTCTCCACCCAGCCATCTGGCCAGATGCCAGTCCCTGTTCGAGACCTCAAGATCTCTGGGCAGAGTCATCTCCCCGACCCTGTTCGGTCATCTGCTGGGGTACATCAACTACTCTCAGGCATGGCACATCAACAGCGCCATCTGCCTCTGCATGGGTGTGTTCCTCTGGTACTCCTACAGGACTCTGGTCCTGGGCGGCAAGGGCGAAGCGGCAGCAGCGGAAGCCGACAAGTAATAAGATATAATCAGCGGCGCTTTTAATGTGCCGCTTTTTTCTTCGTTTCAGGGAGACTGAATATGGACGAGATCAATCTGTACGACAAGATATACAGCGGCGCGGATCTTTACAGGCCGCCGCAGGAGCGGGATAGCCTCCTTATAGAGCTGGGGCAGGGCTGCGGCTGGGGACAGTGCGCTTTCTGCGATTTCGCCAACGACGAATTTCATATTGAGCCTCTGGATAAGCTGGAGGAAAGGCTGTACTATCTGTCATATGCGGCAGGAGAAAAGGACAGGCTGCATTTCGGAGGTTGCAATCCTCTGATGCTGCCCATGGACCACCTGCTCACTGCCTTTGCCTATGCAAAGCACTACCTTCCGGGCGTAAAGGAGTACTCCATGTATGCCAGGTCCGAGGATGTGCTGGGTAAGTCTTCTGAAGAGCTGACTTTGCTGAAAGCAATGGGTCTTCACACCCTTCACATAGGGCTGGAGAGCGGTTCCGACGAGGTGCTCAAGCTCCACAACAAAGGGGAGACAGCAGCCCAGATGCTTGAAGCCTTCAGAATACTTGAGTCCCTTGGGATAGCCTATCAGCTGACCATAATACCCGGCCTTGGAGGAAAGGATTTAAGCGAAAAGCACTGCCTGTCTACGGCCAAGCTTCTGAATCAGTGTCATCCCGATTGCGTCTGGGCCATGGCGCTGACCATCTGGGAGCATACTCCGCTGTACGACATGGTCATGAAGGGAGATTTCAGGCCCCTGGGTTATTACGAGATAGCTCTGGAGGAGCGCCGCATGCTGCAGCTTACGGAGATGCAGTCTGAATGCCTCTATGTGGACTCCACCCTGCTCAAGCTATACACAGTCATGGGCTTTCTTCCCTATCAGAAGGCGGAGCTTCTCGGAAAGTTCGACAAGGCCATAGCTTCCTACGACGGCCCGAAGGAGGGCTACACCGACAGCTTCATAAGGGAAAAGGGTCGGCATATCTGATCCTTGGACCTGGTCTGAAATTTTCAGGCGGCACTTTTCAGGTGGCGCCTTTTTTGATATAATAATTTAGTTTACAGAGAGTTAAGGAGGCTATCATGAGCAAAGCAGACACTCTTTTCATAAATATGTGCCGCAAGGTGCTGGATGAGGGCTTTTCGACCGAAGGCCAGAAGATCAGGGCTCACTGGGAGGATACCGGAGAGCCTGCTTATACGAAAAAAATCTTCGGCGTGGTCAACCGCTACGATCTTTCCGAGGAGTTTCCCGCTATAACCCTGAGACCGGTGGCATTCAAGACCTGCGTCAAGGAGATACTGTGGATCTGGCAGAAGAAGAGCAACAAGCTTTCGGACCTGGATGCTCACATCTGGGATGCCTGGGCGGACGAAGAAGGCACCATCGGCAAGGCTTACGGGTACCAGCTTGGCATTAAGTATCCCTTTAAGCAGGGTGAGATGGACCAGGTGGACAATGTGCTCTGGTGCCTTAAGAACGACCCCTATTCCCGCCGTATCATGACAAACCTGTTCAATTTTCAGGACCTGCACGAGATGCGCCTTGAGCCCTGCGCCTATTCCATGACCTTTAATGTGGTGGACGGAAAGCTCAACGCCATACTCAACCAGAGGTCTCAGGACATACTGGCCGCCAATGCTTTCAATGTGGCTCAGTATGCAGTGCTGATGTATATGTTCGCTCAGGTGAGCGGGCTTCAGCCCGGGGAGCTGGTGCATGTTATCGCGGATGCTCACATCTACGACCGTCACCTGCCGGTCATAGCCGAGCTTATAGAGCGGCCCACATATCCCGCTCCTAAGTTCTGGATGAACCCGGATGTAAAGGATTTCTACGACTTTAAGCCTGAGGACTTCAAGCTTCTGGACTACGAACACGGCCCGCAGATAAAGGGCATACCCGTGGCGGTATAGGGGGAGGATGCCATGAAAGCGCTGGTCGCGATCGATAAAAACAGAGCCATAGGGCTGAAGGGCGGCATGCTGTTCCATCTG
>JAFRWH010000323.1 GCA_017438085.1 Bacillota bacterium | reverse complement strand
GCTACAGCCTGCACAGGGCATCCCATCGGTGTCAAGTCCATGATCTTCATGTCAAGATCCCTTGCCGGAACCGCTTATGATCTCATGAGCAAGCCCGATGTTCTTAAGGCAGCTCAGGACGAGTTCAAGGCCAGCGTAGGCGACTTCAAGTATGTATCGGCCTTTGATGAGGTATAAAAGCATATGAAAGGCAGTAAAGAGATTCTGTACAATGTGTTTGAGCACATTCACAATGACCCTGAACTGTCTCTGCAGGAAACCCGGACCTCCGGGTTTCTTGCTTCTGAGCTGAAAAAGTGCGGCTATGTTCTTACTGAAAGGATAGGGGACAGCACCGGGGTCATGGGCGTTATCGATTCCGGAAAGCCCGGGCCGTTTCTTGTGCTCAGGGCGGACATGGATGCGCTTCCATATGTGGTGGATGGTGAAAAGATCGCAAAGCATACCTGCGGCCACGATGCCCACTGCGCAATGGTCATGACCGCAGCAGCTTATCTTGCAGAGCATGGAATCAAAAGAGGTAAGCTCGGCATACTGTTCCAGCCTGCGGAGGAGGTGCATGGAGGAGCCGTTCTGATGGCGCAGAGTGGCGTTCTGAATGATGCAGATGAGATCATTGGACTCCACGTGCGCCCCAAGGACGAGCTCAGCTTCGGCACCGCCTCTTCGGCTCTTTATCATTCCGCCGGCGGCATGTGCTATATCACTGTTAAGGGTAAGGAAGCTCACGGAGCAAGGCCTCATCAGGGCATAAATGCCATCGAATGCGCTGTTCAGATCATACAGACGGTAAACAGCATCAAGCTGGACCCAAGAGTCAGCCATTCCGTGAAGGTTACATCCATTAAAGGCGGCGGCCTTGCAAACAATGTCATCCCGGACGAATGCAGCATGGTGTTAGACATGCGAAGCCAGGACAATCCTGTGCTGGAGGCAATGGTGAAGAAGATAAGCGATTCGGCAAGGGGCGTAGCTGCCGCATTCGGAGCGGAGATCGATATCGACTTCAGGACTTATCCTGCGGCTGAATTCGACAAGGAAATGGTTGAACTTATGCATCGCGCCATAGAGCGGGCTCTCGGCGAAGGCTCGGATGCCGGACCGATATACAGCCCCGGCGGCGAGGATTTTCATCAGTACAAGAAGCTGCTTCCTGGCATCAAGGCTGCTTTCATAGGCATAGGAGCAGAAGCAAGCCCCGGACTTCACGCTTTCAACATGGAATTCCGCCACGAAGCGATGGAGCACGGAGCCGACATTCTTATAGAAGCAGTGACAGAAAGACTGTGCAGATAGACAAATAAACAGGGTCTTAAGATCCGCAGCATCATCTGCGGGTCTTTTTTAATGCAATCTTAATTTCTCCTTCAGATGGCTTAATGCCATCTTTGTGAGTCGTATCTTATGATGTAGACAGTAAATGAGCTTTGTCAGTAATGAAAAGAAGGCGAGATCATGAAATCTATACTGTTGATAGGCACAAACCGTTTCGGATCGCTGCTTGCAAAACAATTCCACGAGCTGGGTCATCAGGTGATGGCTGTGGATAAGGAGGAATCGCGCATAAACGAGATCCTGCCTTATGTGACAGATGCTGTGATAGGCGACAGCACTAACGAGGCCTTCCTCCGTTCGCTGGATGTAAGCGGCTACGATGTATGCATAGTCACTATAGGTGAGGACTTCCAGAGTTCGCTGGAGACAACCACGCTTCTGAAGGAGCTTGGGGGAAAGCTGGTGATCTCAAGGGCTGACAGAGACG
>JAFRWH010000322.1 GCA_017438085.1 Bacillota bacterium | reverse complement strand
CAGTTGGGAGCGCGCCACACTGGCAGTGTGGAGGTCAGGGGTTCGAATCCCCTAAGGTCCACCAGTAAAACAACAGTTTACCTTCAGGTAGACTGTTGTTTTATTTTATGAATCCGGAGCTTAGGGGGTTCGAACTCGAAAGGGCAGAACGGTCCGGCGGACCGTTCTGGGTCGAGCACGCCTGAGGCGCGCGCAGACCGGCGGACTTGCGCAGCAAGGACGCGAAATCCCCTAAGGTCCACCATTAACATAAAAGTCCACCTTCAGTTGGGCTTTTGTATTATATTGTAAATCCAGAGCTTATGGGATTCGAAGCTTAAAAGAGGATCACGTGACATTGATCCTTCTTTTTATCTCTAAAGCGTTTTCCTCTATTGATAATCAGACTGAAACAGAATATAATAACACTTGTTATAGTATTTAGAAAGGACATATATGCCAAAACGACCTACAACGACAAAAGAAGACATTATAGAAGGAGCTATCCGGCTGATCCGGGAGAAAGGGCATGAGTTTCTGACCGCCAGAAATCTTGCCGCCTTCCTCGGCTGTTCAACGCAGCCTATCATGTATCAGTTCCCAAGTCTTGATACGCTTAAAGACCAGACTTATCAAATGGTAGATGAGCTCCACAGCAAATACATTCTTGCAGAGGGAGATCTACTGGAGATGGGGCTCAGGTATATCCGCTTTGCAGAGGAAGAACCCAGGCTGTTTCAATTCCTTTTTCAGTCAGGACGATTTTCCGGATCCAGTCTGAAAGATCTTATCACCGCCCCAGAAACTACTGATATCCTCGCAGCAGTAAGCGCAGAAGCGGAGCTTTCAACGGAAGATGCTGCGGCATTTTTTGAGCCTTTAGTGGCTCTTGTACATGGTTATGCAAGCATGATTGCGAATAATGCCATGAAATATGATCCGGATGCGATCCGGAAAGCACTGATCGTGATCGCAGAAGGAGCGGAGAGAGGATGGAATCAAAATGACGAAAATCTATAAAAAAAGCGAGATCACTTTTGCGATCCTGTGGATCGTGGCCTATGTGATACTTAGCAGCCTGGCGGATCAGCTTTCGGAGAACATTGGCATTGTTAAATCCGCGACTGCCGTTCTGCACATTGCAATGACTCTGGTACTGTTTTACTGGATCCGAAGTAATGGGCTGAGCGAAAAATACGGCTTTTGCAGACCAACTGTCCCTGCGAAGCGATTTCTTTATTACCTGCCGCTTATCATAATCGCATCGACCCCTTTATGGGGCGGGATCAAGCTGCAATACAGCTTTCCCGGCGCACTGCTGTTTTTTATCAGCATGTGCTGCGTAGGCTTCCTGGAAGAGGTCATTTTTCGCGGGCTGCTGTTCAGGGCAATGGAAAAGGATGACCCGAAGTCAGCCATTATAGTATCTTCGCTGACCTTTGGCATAGGTCACATAGTAAATCTGTTCAACGGAAGCGGCAAGGATCCGGCTTCTTCACTGACACAGATAGTATTCGCCATCCTGGTCGGATTCGTGCTTGTACTGATCTTTTTCCAAGGGAGATCTTTGATCCCATGCATCCTGTTCCACTCTGCTAACAATGCGCTCAATGTGTTTTCATCTGAAGGGATACTGAACCCGTATACGGAAATGATACTCAATCTTGTTTTGATCTTCATTGTTCTGGGAGGATATTCTCTCTATCTGTTCAGGACTTTCTCCCGAAAAGCTTAGCTGCCGGAATCCGTTCAGGCCCGAAAGCGCCACAGTATAATTCATCAGATAACCGATGATCTAACACAAAAAGACGGGCTTGACCCGTCTTTTCTTTATGCTGTCTGCTGCGCTATTTATTCACTGCTGCGCTATTTCAGCACTGCTCCGGCGCTGAAAGCCTTTGCAAAGACCTCTTTGACCTTCAGGTACTGGCCGTTTCCGATGTCGAAGGCAATTGCGCAGAGCTTTGCAGGATCTATCTTTCCGTCTGTCAGGACGCTATCATCAACGCTGGTGTTCACAATGTTTCCGAAGCAGTGGCAGTGCTTGTCTTCATAGGATTCAAGCTCGCATTCCATGCATACGGGGAAATCCGTAATAACCGGCGCATCCACGAACTCCGACTTTTCCGCATGAAGACCGGACTTTTCGAACTTGTCCGGGGTATCGTTGCCTGAAACCATGCCCACATAGTCCGCAGGCACAACGGTGCTCTCTGTTGCGAAGCTGACGGTGAATGCCTTGCGCTTAAGTATATTCTTAACGGTCCTGTGGTCAGGACTGAGGCAAAGGAATACCTGATTGTCATCCCCCACGCCGCCCCAGGCAGCATTCATCACATCGACGCTTCCGTCATCGTTATATGTTGCTATCATAAGCACCGGCTGAGGATAGATCAGCGGCCTTTTTCCGAAACTCTGTCTCATAGCTTCCTCCTATTTTACCTTTACTACCATTTCTATTTCCACCGGAGTTCTGAAGGGCAGTACATTGGTGCCCAAAGCACTCCGGGCATGACGGCCGCGGTCTCCGAGGACCGCCACCAGCAGATCCGAGGCGCCGTTAATGACAGCCGGCTGCTCGTAAAAGTCCGCTGTAGAAGAAACATAGCCATTGAGCTTAACTATCTGCTCCAGCCTGTCCCAGTCTCCTCCCAGCTCCCTCTTCAGGATCGCGAGCATATTGATAGCTGTAAGCCTTGCAGCTTCGTAGCCTGCTTCCTTGTCCAGATCCTCACCGAGCCGTCCGAACATGGCAGGCTTTCCATCCTTAAAGGGACCTGCCCCCGAGAAGAACCATATATCTCCGGCCTTCTGCACGCTTACATAATTCGCCACAGGAGACGGCGCCAGGGTCAGTTCTATCCCCAGCTCCTGCAGCTTCTCATCTACACTGTTCATAAATACATCCTTTCGCTGAAAACAACATCAACTTGCTTAAAACTCTTTCTGATGATAACATTATACCAATAAATACTTATAGTTGTATCGGAAACAGGTGAAATTATGGCATGGAACGATGATATTCGGGCGCTGTTCCCCGTCACAGAAAGATGTGTTTATTTTGATGTAGCTTACGACTGCGGAGGAACTCTACTGGGAAGAAAATCTGCGCAGAAGTATTTCGATGACTGGGTCGAAGCGGCGGCAGAAAACCAAAGAGGCGGGCCCGGAAGAGGCGTGTTCTTCCAGCATCTCGACGAAGGCCGTGAATATATCAACCAGCTGATCGGCGGCGTCGGGCCGCAGCAGGTGGCATACACAAGAAATACCAATGAAGGCATGAATGCGATCCTGCAGGGCTTTGATTTCCAGCCGGGAGACAATGTGATAACCCTTCAGCAGGAGCACGCATCTGTCAAGATGCCCTGCCTGAACCTTAAGAAGACCAAAGGCCTGGAGGTCCGCATACTGCCTGCCAGAGAGGATCTCAGAATCTATCCTGAAGACATAATAGCGCTTGCGGATGAACATACCAGAATAATTGCCGTAAGCCACGTGCAGTCCGGCAGCGGCTGGTGCCTGGATGTGAAGACGCTTGGACACTGGTGCAGAGAGCATGGCGTATTCCTGCTTGTGGACGCCATACAGAGCCTCGGTCAGAAGCCTTTCTTTGCCGAGGAATGGGGCGTGGATATGGTGACTGCCGCTTCCTACAAGGGTCTTTGCGGCGAAGAAGGCACTGCATTTGTATATGCAACTCCACAGCTGCTCGAGCATGTCTGGCCGGTATACACTGCAGCAGGCTTTGTAATGTCTGTCTCAAGAGAGGGCGAGCCAGAGATCATATGCAAGGACAGCGGCTCCGCCAGAAAGCTTGAAAATTCCACTCTCGACAATCTTGGTGGATATATTATGCATGACAGCGTTAAAATGCTTCTGGACACCGGCATAGAGCGCATCTGGGAGCATATAAACAGGCTGTATAACAAGCTCTACAAAGGTTTTTCCGAGCTTGGTTACGAGATACTCACTTCAGACAAGGACAGCGAACACGGAGCCACACTGGTAATAAAGGGACCTGATCCCGACGGACTCTTCGAGTTCTGCAGGAACAGAAACATCTGCCTCAGCGGCGGCCGCGGATCAGTACGCATCTCCGTAGGCATATTCAACAACGATGACGATGCGGATTATCTGCTGAAAGCTGCAGAGGACTTTGCAAAGCGCGGATAAACCTGCAGGCTGAATAAAAAACAAACCCCCTCCCTTTGGGCTGTACCCAGAGGGAGGGGATTTTTAATGGTTATTTTCAGGACATTGCTGTCTCTGATCTTATTTTGATTCTATTAGTCAGCCAGAGTTCCCATGGGATCCCATGCCTCGAGCATCTTAGGCTCCTGCTCTGCCAGCTTGGCCAGCTCGCCCAGGTATTCCTTTTCGATGGCTGCCTGATATACGAACTGATCGAACCATTTGTCGGAGCATACATAGTAGCCCTTAACGCCTGCTTCTTCGCCCCAGCTGTTCTCGATCTTCCAGCGGTTGGGCTTGCCGTCAACAATGTTTACACCGGTGATGCACATTGCGTGGTTCATAGCGGAGAAACCATAATCAAGGCCGTCTTCCTTGCTGATCTCAAGATCAAGACCGGTCAGAAGCTCTGCATTGAAGGAATCGTTATCCCAGATGCCTCTCTTTCTGTCGCCCCACTTGCCGCAGTCGCTGCCGAACCAAACGATCTTGCCGGCGCTCAGCTGCTTGATGATGGCTTCCTTCATCTGGTCGATGGTGATGTTCAGGTGGCATACGATGTCGCCGCCTACAACATTGCCCAGGTAACGGACGGTGTAGGTCTTGCCATAGGGCTTGTCAGCAGTAGGAGCGGTGATAACGCTTACAGCGTCATCCAGCAGGCTGCCTACATACTTTTCCGCGAAGCTCTTGGGGGTGTAGCCCGGCTCGCAGTGATAGTTCTTATCCTTGTCAACATACTCGAAGTCGAAGTTCTTGGGAGGCTCGGTGTAGCAGCTGCAGAGGAACTTGTAAGCCTTGCAGAGCATAGCTTCCTTCTCAGCCTGAACTGCAGCCTCGTCAGCGCCGTCCTTGATCATGTTGCGGAGCTTGATTGCGCAGACCTTCATGTAGCGGTTGATCATGGAGTTTACGGATCTGGTGTTGCAGGACTGTGCGCTCTCTGCATATACGCTCTTGGGAACGATGCCGTACTTCTTTACGATGTTGGTGAACATGGTCCACTGTCCGCCATCGTGTACGCCGGTCTTGAGGATGAAGGAAACGTTTCTGTCGTCTGTGGGCAGAGCTGCAGTCTCGATCATATTCTCAAGGAAGAAGTTGCAGCGCTCGAACTTGTCCCAGAAGGCCAGGAAGCTCTGGGAGATCTCGAATCTGTCCAGATTGAGCTCCTTTGCGATCTTTTCGCGCACGACATTGCTTGCAGCGAAGAGCCAGCAGCGGCCGCTCTTTTCCTGATTGGTAACAGGCATGGTCTTGATATCGATAGAGAACATGTGGTTCATCTTGTTGGCGCCGTCCAGACTGAAGATCGCATCGTTGAGATCGGTCTTGGAGAGGGCCAGCGTAGCCATCTGGCTCATCTTATCGTTCTGATAAGCATCGGAGTAAGCCTCAAGCTGGGTCTTTTTGATTTCGTACTGTTTCATAGATTGTCCTCCATAGATTCAGAAAAGCGCAGGAAGTTCCTGCGCCTTCCCTTATATAGTGAAATGTTTATAAACTGTTTGGACTTGCGGCTCAGCGGATATAGCCCGTGATCAGGACCGTCAGAGACGGTATCATGAAGAAAGCACCCGAAAGCAGTCCCGAAGCCAGCCGCACAAAGCGCTGCTGGTCTTTGCCCAGCTCCTCCATCCTGGGTATGTGTTCGTCTACAAAATCGGCCATGTCTCCTGCTTTGAAGACGGATCTCTTCTTTTTGCTTTTGTCCAGATCGGTCTTAAACAGCCTGTCTGCGCCCATGCCGTCCAGTCCCAGATAGGACAGCCAGGCATAGAAAAAGCATATGACACCTGCAGTAAAGAAGCCGTCGCGGACTATGCTCATCTGACCGCTCCTCAGGAACCTGTCCCATAGCAGGACGGCCAGAAGCCCCACCGCTATCATGCCGGTGGTGCGGTACAGTATCAGATGGCGGAGCTTTGGTTCGTAGAGCTTGAGTATCTTCTTCATTGCGCTTTAGCCGTCGATCTCAGCCTTATATTCAGCCATTTCCCTCTTGTTGCCATAGACGAAGTGTCCGGGCTTGATCTCTTCCCAGCTGGGTTTGTCTACGGTGTAATCGTGAACGGAAGGATCGTAGACCAGAAGCTGCTTCTTCTTTTCCAGTTCAGGATCTGGGATGGGAACTGCGGAAAGCAGAGCCTTGGTGTAGGGGTGCAGCGGATGCTGGAAGAGTTCCTCGGATTCAGCCAGCTCCACTATGCGGCCCTTATGGATTACTGCCACGCGGTCGGAAATGAAGCGCACAACGCTCAGATCGTGGGCGATAAACATGTAGGTAAGGCCGCGGCTCTCCTTAAGGCTGTTCAGCAGGTTCAGTACCTGAGCTCTGATGGATACGTCCAGAGCCGAAATAGGCTCGTCAGCCACAACGAATTCAGGTTCCATGATCAGCGCTCTTGCGATGCCGATACGCTGACGCTGTCCGCCGGAGAACTCGTGGGGGAATCTGGATGCGAATTCGGGCAGAAGTCCTACTTCGCGGAGCGCATCCTCCACCTTTCTCTTTCTGTCAGCTTCATCCTTGTACAGATGGAAATTGTAAAGACCTTCGGAGACGATATAGTCTACCTTGGCGCGCTCGTTCAGGGACGCCATAGGATCCTGAAAGATCATCTGTATGTTCTTGATGACTTCGACATCCAGTTCCTTTGAGATCTTGCCGGAAATGCGGCGGCCTTTATAGAAGATCTCGCCTTCCGTTACGGGATTGATCCTGAGGATGGCTCTTCCTATTGTGGTCTTTCCGGAGCCGGATTCGCCTACCAGAGCGAAGGTCTCGCCTTTATAGATGTCGAAGTTTACCTCGTTTACAGCAACGAATTTTTTCTGGCCGGTGCCGAAGGCGACCTGAAGGTTCTTAACCTCAATAAGCTTTTCTTTTTCTGCCATTGGACTAAGCCTCCTTTCCTTCGCTGCGCTCGAAGTGGTTTCTGAGAACCTTTATGATCTCAGGCTGCTCGATCTTGGGAGCTCTCGGATCCAGATACCAGGTCTTGGCGTAGTGGGTCGGAGTAACTTCAAAGAACGGAGGTTCCTCTTCGAAATCGATTGCCAGCGCTCTCTTGTTTCTGGGAGCGAAAGCATCGCCCTTGACCTCGTAGAACAGGTTCGGGGGAGTTCCTTCGATTGCGGGAAGGGGCTGACCCTTTACGCCCAGCTGAGGCAGTGATGAAAGCAGTGCCCAGGTGTAGGGATGCCATGCATCGTAGAAGATCTCGTTTACGAGGCCGTATTCGATGATCTGTCCTGCATACATTACTGCTACGCGGTCGGCAACATTAGCTACAACGCCCAGGTCATGGGTGATGTATATAACTGTCATATGCAGGTCTCTCTGAAGCTCCTTGATCAGCTCCAGTATCTGCGCCTGAATGGTTACATCCAGCGCAGTAGTAGGCTCGTCGCAGATGAGTATCTGGGGATGGCAGGCAGCGGCGATAGCGATTACCACACGCTGACGCATGCCGCCGGAAAACTCGTGCGGATACTGATTGTATCTGCGCTCAGGATCGGGAATGCCTACCTTGACCATCATTTCCAGAGCCTTTTTCTTTGCTTCTTCATCGCTTAAGCCCTGGGCGATCTTCATGGATTCTGCAATCTGTCCGCCCACCTTTCTCAGAGGATTGAGGGAGGTCATAGGATCCTGCATTACCATGGAGATCTTCTTT
>JAFRWH010000321.1 GCA_017438085.1 Bacillota bacterium | reverse complement strand
GAGTCTGTTTGTCATCATACAGCTCTTCTACCACGCCGGTGAATCCCTTGAAGGGGCCGGAGATGATCTTGACCATGTCGCCGACTTCGAAGTCCAGAACGATGACGGTCTTTTCGATGCCCATCCTGCGGACTTCTTCATCCGTAAGGGGGATGGGTTCGGAACCCTCGCCCACGAAACCGGTAACGCCCTGGGTGTTTCTTACCAGGTACCAGGATTCGTTGGTTACTATCATCTTTACAAGAACGTAGCCGGGGAAGATCTTGCGGGTCTTGACTACTCTCTGGTTGTCCTTGAACTCCACTCTGTCTTCCGTAGGAACGATGACCTGCAGGACCAGATCCTGCATGCCTCTGTTCTCCACCAGTTTCTCAAGGTTTACCTTTACCTTGTTCTCGTGGCCTGAATAGGTGTGCACCACATACCACTTGGGTTCCTTGCTGCGTCTCCAGAATCCCTGTGGATTCTCGTCGTTTTCCCTTGCAAGGCTGCTGCTTGTGACTGCACTCGCTTCCTGCCTAAGATCTTTTTCTTCGGACATGGGATTCTCCTACATTGTGATGTTCAGGACCTGCTCCATGATAGCCAGGATGCCGGTATCCAGGAGCCAGAAGAACAGCGCAAAGAAAGCGCATACCGCAAGAACTACTACTGTAAAGCGGGAAAGCTCGTTCTTGGTGGGCCATACTACCTTCTTGAGTTCTGTTCTTACGCCCTTGAAGTATTCGGAGATGCGGTTCTTCTTCTGCTGCTGAGGCGCATTTGCATTTGTCTTAGCCATTTTGAAAGCGTCCTTTCGTTACTTGGTCTCTCTGTGAAGAGTTTCCTTCTTGCAGAATCTGCAATACTTCATGAGCTGGATACGATCGGGATCGTTCTGCTTGTTCTTGGTGGTATTGTAGTTTCTCTGCTTGCACTCGTCGCAGGCCAGGACTACTCTTACTCTTTTTCCATTGTTAGCCATTTCTGTCCTCCATGTTAATCCGTCTTGCGGAAAAATTACCAATTATCGCTCTAAACTGCCGAAATTAGAAGCTTTTAGTCGGTTTCTGGGAGTCCACATCCCGTTTGTTTACAGCGTACTAAACTCGCAATGTCCTTGCTTTTGGGCATAGCGATACCCAATAAAATTACCACACCATATGACCCATGTCAACAAATATTTTTATATTTTTTAATTGTTTTTCAGCCTGATGCGGCAATTAAAAAAGCCCCTCGCGGCGCCTTTTGCGTACGACAATATATACTATTATCTGAAAAATAGCAAGCATTTTATACAAATTTTCTTTAGATGTGATATACTTCACTGCGAAAAAGCGTAAAGGACTTCCGATAATGAAAAGCAGGAAAATCAACTTCACAAAGGGAGAGATCATAGGGCCGCTTATCGCCTTTATGATACCTATGCTTCTGAGCGAACTCTTCCAGAATTTCTACAACAGCGTGGACGCTGCGGTAGCCGGACGCTACCTGGGAAAGGATGCCCTGGGCGCCATAAGCATTTCCGGAACCATCACGTCCCTTATAATCGGATTCTTCACGGGCATGGCCACCGGAGTCTCCATCATAGTATCCAGGTATTTCGGCTCCGGGAACGAGCTCAACAAGCAGAGGGCTATGCGGGTGAGCTTCAGCTTCTCCACAGGTCTCGGACTGATACTTTCGGCCATAGGCTGCATACTCACGCCGCAGCTGCTGAGCCTGACCGGCGCTAAGGACGGGATCTTCGATCAGGGCGTGATATATGTCAGGATATATATGATAGGCATACTATTTACTATTATGTATAATACCGGCGCCGGAATACTGAGAGCTCTCGGTGATTCAAACTCTCCCTTCTATATCCTTGTGGTAACTGGCATCACAAACATGGTGCTGGACATAAGCTTCGTCAAATATCTGCACTGGGGCATAGCAGGCGCAGCCATCGCAACTGTAGCAGCGCAGGCCGTCTCCGTGGCTCTGGTCTACCGAAAGCTCAGGGAGATGGAGCCAAGCTTCGGTTTCAGCTTTAAAGAAGTCAGAGACCATATGTCCATAGTAGGCGAGTTTATGAGCTTCGGAATACCTACGGGTATACAGAATTCACTCATTTCAATATCCAATGTGTTCGTGTGGCGCTACATCAACGGCTTCGACGCTTCCGTAGTTGCGGGAATAGGCGTAGCACAGAGGCTCGACCGTTTCATTGCCATGCCTTCAAAGGCTTTCAGCCAGACCGTAACAACATTTGTGGGACAGAACTACGGCGCAATGAACGCGAAGCGCGCTAAGAAAGGCGTCAACTACACGATGATGCTTGGGATCGGTATTACTCTGGCCCTGAGCGCTGTGGTCTGGGTCCTTGGGAAGTCCTGCGTATCTCTGTTTACTGACGAGGCCGATGTGCAGCAGGTAGCGATAGCCATGATGTACTCCATAATCCCGCTGTACTTCACCATGGCCGGAAGGCAGATACTTGCAGGGGCGCTGAGAGGTTTCGGCGATAAGACCATGCCAACGGTCTACTCTCTTCTTGGAATGATAGTTGTCAGGCAGATATTCCTGGCCATAAGCATGTCCATAGTACACAGTCCCGTTAATATCTACTACTGCTACCCTGTTGGCTGGGGCGCAACCTTTATCCTTGTGACAGCCCGCTATCTGAGGCTGAAGAGCCGCTTCGAGCGCGAGCTGAACCAGCAGGCCATAGCTGCAGGCCTGGACCCGGAGAAGATGGAATAGCCATCAGAGCCTGATTCCCGCAACCGCCTGCACGAAGGGCTCCAAAGCACACACCATTGACCGGAACACATAAAGCACGATCCTTTGATCGTGCTTTTTTAGTCTCTTCGCACCCCCCAAGCCTCCACCTGAGCCCACTTTTCTGACAATCAATGCACAGCAATAACAAATGACAGAAAACACAGAGTCCAGAACCAGATTTTCTGCCAAATATATTCAACGAAAGGACTCCAGTCAGAAAAATCATCCCGATTCCATTTCACCTGAGCCTAATGTTATTCACATCTCGCGAAGCACAATCCCATTTACGCATGAAAGATACATAAATTTAGTATAATTAACATTTTTTAGTTGATATTTACCCGCCAATATTGTAAATTACTGTCACAAAGGAGAAATCGTGAATGTTAGCTGAAAAAGACTCACTGAAAGCACTGCGGGAAATTCTGTCAAACCTGCAGAATGCATTGACTATTGTCAGAAAAGAGCTCAGAGTGGCACCTGCAGGGAAGCTGTACATCCAGAAAAAAGGATCATACACTGCCTTTACCAGAGTGCGGGGGACCGGAAGCAATCGGGTCAGAAATGGCATTGGGAAAAAGCCTGATCTCGTAGTCGCGCTGGGGCATAAACAGTATAACCTCGAGCTCAAATCAAGGCTTGAGACAAATATAGCTGCGGTAAAAAAGGCTATAGAGGCAAGCAGGTCAATAGAGCCGGAGATGATTTTAAGCATACTGCCGCAGCTGACTGATTATATTGACAAAAATGATCTGATACTTGGGAAAGCCCCGCAGGAAAGAAACTGGCCGAATCCGGTGCGGGAGGGGATTCACCCCAGGCAGCCGCTCCTGCGTATAGATGTGGAGCCACAGATCTGGGCGGCGGAGCCTTACAGGGAGAACACTTCCTACCTGGAGCTCAAGACTAAGAGGAGCGCATTCGGGGTAATGTGCCGTTCAAAGTCGGAACAGGGTCTGCTGGGCATATACGATGAGTTCGGGCTGTTTTATCACAGTGACGAGGTTCTCCGCTTCGGTGACGAATACCACGCGGCGGACTTCATCGGATGCAGAGCCGACGGGACGCTTATTTATCATGAGCATCTGGGGCTTCAGGATGAAGCTTACAGGAAGAAGTACAGGAGGCAGGAGCTTCTTTACGCAAAATGCGGCATCATCCCGGGTCGCAATCTGATATACACCTATGATGACGAGAACGGCGATCTGGACCTTCAGCTGGCAAGGGAGATCATCAGATCCGCATATAAAATAAACTGAATGTAATGGCCACTGGGGTGGCGCCGGTCTTCGGCGATAACAGTGGGAGATTCGGTCCCGAACACATCACTATACACGGCTGAACAGAAAAAGATAGCCGCAGAGCTTGATCAGGAGAATTTGGAACAGAACATACGCCTCAACCTCTGCAGTGCATATTGCCGACGTTTATCCTGTCATTTTTATTGACAAATCTGCCCGGAAACGATTATGATTATAAAAGAAAAATCAGGTCCGGGCGATTCAAAGCCGGAGAAAAAAACAAGTCGGAGGAAATGGAAAATGACATCATACATAGGTAAAAAGCTGGATTTTCTGATGAATCTGACATCCACGAAGAACAACATGCTTGCCAGAGCACTGAACTTCGACAACTCTCACATAAGCCGCATACGCTCTGGAGAGCGCGGTCTGCCAAAGCAGCGTTCATTTCTTGAGCCTGCGGCAGAATTTTTCGCAAAAAGGATCAAAGAGCCATTCCAGATAAAGGGTGCTGAGGACATGATCTGCCCCGGGAGAAAATGGCCGGAAAGCGTAAGTGACCAGGCAGCGCTGATAGCCGCCTGGATCTCGGACAGCGATCTGGGATATTACTATCCCGGCAGCGCTGATATGATGCATGGAGCAACCGGGGAAGATGCCTTTGGCTCCATGCAGAGCCCCTCATTTTTCTATTATGGAAATGAAGGGAAAAGGCAGGCGGCAGAAAGACTGCTCACGGCAGCCTTTACGTCGCAGGCCGCGGAAAGACTGCTGCTCTACTCCGACGAGGACATGAGCTGGCTGACTGAAGATCCCTCCTATTTCAGAAAGTGGGCAGGCCTTATGATGAGCAATCTTCAAAAGGGCAACCGCATCTGCATGATACACAATTTGTCGAGAAACCTGGGAGAACTGATGGCAGCGGTGTCAGGATGGATACCGCTCTACCTGACAGGCGGGATCGAGCCATGGTACTGCCCCAAGCTCAGGGATGGACTGTTCCATCAGACCAGATTCATTATCCAGAGCAGAGAAGCGGCTTTCGGAGGCTATACGGGGAACGATGTTAAGAGCGCTTATACCGTATATACCGGAGACAGGGAAATGCTTCAGCTTCTGGAAGCACAGTTTCAGGCTCTTCTGGCCATCTCACAGCCTCTGATGCAGGTATTCACACGGACTGACAGCCTTGCCTTTGAAGAGGCTGCAGGGGAATTCTTGAAGGCTGAGGGCGAGATGCTCTGCGCCGTTCAGCAGTCTCAGGAAGTGCATTTCTATGTAAAAAACAGCAATGCGCTGATACTTTCGCCGCAGAATCCGGGCATCCTGCTGTCTGTAAAGGACCCGAATCTGCTGTCTGCTCTGAAAGAGTTTGCACTGCGCGCTCCGGCTTCCGGATCTGCGCAGGAGCTTGAAGGATACCTGCGCTAAACACATCGCATCAGAAAGGAGTTCTGCAAATGATCATTCTTAAAATACTGCTTGCTGTAATTGGGCTGTTGCTTCTGCTTCTGCTGATCGCTCTGATCAGGACTCTTATGTCGCCTGCAAAGAAGTCCGAATGGAAGCCCAAAATAGATAAAGAAAGAGAGCAGGCCTACGGAGAAAAGCTGGCCGAGATGGTCCGCTTCGAAACGGTTTCAGTTCCGGGCAAGGACCAGCGGGACAAATTTCTGGAGTTCCACAAGATACTGGAAAGGCTGTTCCCCCTGGTGCACGAGAAGCTGGAAAAGACAGAGATCGACGGGAACCTGCTGTTCTACTGGAAAGGAAAAAGCAGCGAACGGCCGGTCGTCCTGATGGGTCATCAGGATGTGGTGCCGGCTGAAGGCGAATGGATACACGAGCCCTACTCGGGAGATATTGCCGACGGCAAGGTCTGGGGCAGAGGAAGCGCGGATACCAAGTGCTCTGTCATGGCCTTTTTCCAGGCTGCTGAGGAGCTGCTCAAAGAGGGGTATGTTCCTGAGCAGGACGTTTACCTCAGCTCTTCCTGCACCGAGGAGGTGGGCGGAGACGGCTGTCCCAAGCTGGTGGCTGAGCTCAAACGCCGGTGCGTAAAGCCCTACATAGTCTGCGATGAGGGCGGCGCCATAGTTGATACTCCCATTGCGGGATTTGACGGCTACTACGCAATGATAGGCGTTCTGGAAAAAGGC
Organism: Bacillota bacterium; assembly: GCA_017438085.1. The sequence goes on along the minus strand of JAFRWH010000321.1, from coordinate 3,535 downwards.
ATGGGCAATCTGAAGGTGATTGCCAGATCCAACGGAGGTCACTCAAGCTATCCGCCCAAGAACTCGCCTATCGCAAGGCTGGGCAAATTTATTGCCGAGATCGATGACCACAATCCACTGACTGTTTCCTTCGAGCCTGAAGTGGAAGCCATGTTCAGGACACTGGCGCCTTACGGCAGCTTCCTCTACAGATTCCTGTTCGGCAACATGTGGCTCTTCAAACCTCTGCTGGCGAAGCTGATGCCTGTCATTTCATCTCAGGCTGCAGCATTGCTAAGGACTACCACAGCATTCACCATGCAGTCCGGCTCGGATGGCCACAATGTGATGCCCCAGGAGGCTACGCTGAACATAAATCTGCGCTACATCCCCCATCAGGGCATGAAAGAAAGCAACGATGTGATCCGCCGCATGGCTTCAAAGTACGATCTGGAGGTGCAGGAGATGCCAAACAGCAACGATTTCTGCCCGCCGGTGGATATTCACAGCGAAGCGTATCACAAGGTCGAAAAGGTAATAAGCGAGGTCTTCCCGAAGCTGCCCACATGCCCATATGTTATGACAGGCGGCACGGATGCCCGCTTTTATCAGGAGATCTGCGATGCATGCATACGCTTCTCTCCTGTAGTCTATGGCAAGGAGCAGATGAAAGGCATGCACGGTCTCAACGAGAACCTGGACCTGTACAGCCTTCCCGGAGCAGTGGATTTCTACAAGACTCTGGTGCGTGAAAACTCTTAGCTTTTCGCCAAAGTATTGCCCGAGCCGCAAATCTTCAATTGACATTAGGGCAATTTTTGGGTAACATTCTATTGTCAGATTTACTGAAGGAGATCCTGCCCCGGCAGCTTCTCTGAGTCTAAATATTTCAGGAGGTACACACATGGAAAAAATAATCATCCCTGGCGGTCCCGCTCCCATCGGACCCTATACACCTGCAATCAAAGCTAACGGTTTCGTTTTCGTTTCCGGACAGACCGGCATGGGCGAGATCACTGAAGCAGCTCACATGGCTTGCCAGAAGGTAAAGGCACTGGTTGAGGCTGGCGGCTCCAGCGCAGAACTGGTAGTACAGACCACCTGCTTCCTTTCCGATATCGCAGATTTCGCAGCATTCAATGCCGTATATGCAGAATACTTCACAGGATCCCCTGCAAGAAGCTGCTTCGCTGTTAAGCAGCTCCCCGGCGGTGCCGTCGTAGAGATCGAAGCAATCGCAGAAGTAAAGTAATCCAAAGCGGATACCATCTGCAATTGCGCCCGGGCTCATGACCCGGGTCCGGGCCTTACGCCCCTCAAAAACGTAAAAAAGCTGCAGCATCATAAGGTGCTGCAGCTTTTTATTACATATATTTGTTTTCGCTTATAGCCTTTTTTATATCATCCCGCAGACTCTTGGGCGAAAGCACTTCGATGTGCTGCATGTACTGCAGCGCCCAGTAGACCATGCCCGCAGGAGCCGCTCTGAAGCTGGCTATAAAGCCATCGCCGTCAGGCTGTATTATCGTATCCTGCCCGAACTCGTCTATAACATAGCGGAGCGCTGTCATGTCGCCGCGTATTTTGATCATCTCCGGCTGGCCGCTGTGAGCGTAGACAACTCTGGGGATGCTGTCAAGTCCCGCCTCCCTCTTGCCTATTGTCACCTTTTCATCAAGAACCGTTATATCCTGCATCATATCTATGCGGTAGAAGCTGGCATCTGTGTGCCCCTCGGATATCAGCACCAGATAATACCGCTCGTTCTCGCATATCATAGCATAGGGGCTGGCTATGTATTTCTTTTCCCTCCGAGGATGCATCTTCTTATCCAGACCATATTCCATGTAAGTGAAGGATACCTTATTCCTTGAGTTTATAGCCTCATCCAGGATCTCGATATTCAGGAAGACCTGAGGATTCAGTGTCTTTTTATCTGCGCTTATGATGTTTGCATAGCTGAAGCGGCGCCTTTCGTGGACAGAAAGAGTGCTTGTGAGCCTGTCCGCCAGTTCCCTCGTCTGGCTCCTCGAAATGTAGCCAAAGGAATTCACAGCATCTATAAGCAGCCTGAGCTGAGCGCTGTCAAGAAGGCGTTCGCGGAGGAAATAGCCCTCCCTGTTCTCCTTGTAATCCGAGATATCGTAGCCAAGATCCTGAAGCGTTTCCACTGCGGAATAAATGGTCCTGCGGTCGAGCTCAAGTCCGTAATCCCTGAGCAGAGCATCGTGCACGTCCCGTGTGCTCATAATATGCTTGTCATCCGAATATTCTTCTAATACCTTCAGCACGCAGCTGCTGGCAGCCTTATTGGTTATCATGACAGACCTCCATTGTTCCAAGAGCTTATTCCTTTAAAATTATACCATACAGTTCAATTATTCGTACAGTATTATTATTCTTTCCCATTCCACATATTCATTCTTATTCGGTCTTATTACATAACAGACTATGGGCAGAGCTTAAATACCATACATTCTGCGTATATCGGTGTCCATTATCCGAATTGGACACCCAATTATAATGAGATATAATTATTTCATAACGATGCATTATCCAAAGCTGAATGCAGAGGAAGATCCAGCCATAGGACTATTGCAGCGAAAGTTACGCGCCGGGGATGCCCCGGCTATTATTCAGGAGGTATAGTATGAAAAAGACTCTATCTATTCTGCTGGCCCTTGTTCTTATGCTCAGCCTGCTGGCAGGATGCGGCGGTCAGAGCAGCACTGAGACCCCAAACCAGGGCGGAGAACAGCCCTCTCAGGGTAATGAACAGCCGCAGGAACAGACGTTTGAGAAGATCTTCAGATACTCTGCTACATCTGATCCTTCCAACATCAACCCCTTCAACAACGATACCAGTATACTGGACTATGTTAACGCCAGACTGTATCGCTATGTGCCCGACGATTCCGCCGGCGGCGAACTTACAAGAACCAAGACCGAGCCCGACATGGCTGCAAAAGAGCCTTACACCAAGCCCGGCGATGATTACACCTGGTACATCGAGCTCAGAGATGATCTGAAGTGGAGCAACGGCGAACCCATCAATGCAGACACCTTCCTCTATTCCTGGAAGATGGGTCTTGATCCCAAGATCGTTTACGGAAACTGCGTCAACATCGCAAGAAACTTCTGCGAGATCGAAAATGCATACGAATACTACACTCAGGAATCCACCGGCGTTAAGGTCGATTGGGAAGATGTTGGCTTCAAGAAAGCAGACGATCTGACCATTGCAGTAAAGATGACCCAGAGATATACCCCGCTCGAGGTAATGCAGCAGTTCCAGATGCGCTACACCGGCCCAATCTATCAGCCTCTGTACGATGCAAGCTTCAATGCAGACCACAGCGAAAACACCTATGGCAATTCCAAAGACAACTTCATGGGCTGCGGTATGTTCACCCTTGACTCCTGGACTCAGGGCGCAGAGCGCGTGCTCTCCAAGAACCCCCTCTACTGCCACGCAGATGAGATCAAGCTTGACGGCATCTATGTAAGAGTCGTTGCCGATGATGCTACCGCACTTGAACTCTTCAAGGCAGGCGAG